>JALOQW010000313.1 GCA_025459275.1 Pirellula sp. | reverse complement strand
AAACCCCTCGAGCCGGATCGCGCGACCTATTGCTATGATGTCCACGCGACGATGCTACATCTGCTCGGAATCGATCACGAGCGTCTGACGTTCCGACATAATGGCATCGATCGGCGACTGACCGACGTGCATGGCCGAGTCCTCCGCGAACTGCTGACCTAGCAAATGGCTGGCCTAGGACAATCGAAAGGCGGAGCGGAGCAAGGCTAAACTCTTGGGTATCGCCGTTCGGTAGTCTTCCATGCCTTCGAACTCGAGTGAAACCCAGCCGCGGTATTTGTGTCGGCGCATCATCTCTGCGATTCGGTTGTAGTCCAAATCGAGCTCGTACCATTCCCCGCCACCGTAGTAGGTCTTGGCTTGGAGCAGCACCGTTTTCGGTGCCAGCATTTCCAGTTTCTTGTACGGGTCTTCCAGGAAGTTTCCGGTGTCCAGGGTGACCTGCAGATAAGGAGAGTCGACCGCTTCAACGATCCGAAGCACTCCTTCCGGGGTTAGGCCCAATCCCCAGTGATTCTCCAAACCCAGAACGACACCGCATTTTTCGGCGATGGGCAAGCACCGTTCCAGCGCATCGATGACCCAAGGGAAACCATCCTCTTCGGTGTAACCAGGAAGTGCCGGCTCGATGCCTCGATTGGCCATGAGCTCATCAAAGTTCTTGCTGGTTCCCCATCGACCGGTGTTGACTCGCATAGTGGGAATCCCGAGCTTGTAACACAACTCGATCTGGCCGATGGTCAGTTCAATATTCATCCGGCGGACTTCGGGGTCCGGAGAGACAAACCCTTGATGGGTCGACATCCCGTAAAGAGGGAGTCCAGCGACAAAGGCTCGACGTTTGATGGCTTGGCATGCCGCATTGCTGAGCATCTCGGTCTGCGATACTTGATACAGCAGGACTTCAACCCCATCGAAACCGACTTCGCTCGCATAGTCGATGCATTTCGACACATCTTTGAACTCATCATTCTTGAATCGCCATAGGGAGTAGGTCGAGATCCCGATGGGGTTGGTGGTGCGTGAACCGTTATCTGCGCCGATGGCCCGTGAGAGAGGAGAGGCTGCCGAGGCCATCGAAGCCAGGGCTGCCGAGCCAGCCAGTCGGAATTGAAAGTCACGTCGATGCATAATCATGATCCTGTCGAGGTTGGAGTCGTGGAGTGTTGGAGAAAATTGTTGAGGAGCATTAGCCCGTGCGTTTGGCTCTTCTCCGGATGAAACTGAGTGGCCGCGAGATTCCCTCGGCGTACCGCCGCGCAGAATGCGTGCCCGTATTCGCTTTCCAGCCAGATATCCTGCCGGTTGTCGGGGACTGCATAGTAACTGTGGACGAAATAGAAGTAGGGATGGCGGGGAAGTCCCTGCATCAACGGGTCCCCCTGGCTGAGGTCGGTTACCTGGTTCCAGCCCATATGCGGCACCTTCAGCGTTGAGCCTTCGGGAAAAGCGAACCGAACGACCTTGCCGGGCACGATCCCGAGCCCCTCGTACTCACCCCCTTCGTAGCTGACATCGAAGAGCAACTGCAGACCAAGGCAAATACCCAGAAAAGGCTTGTCTTGTTCCGTCCAGTCGCGAAGGAAGCCTACCAGGTCGCGATCGTGCAATTCGCGAATGGCATCTCGAAATGCCCCCACGCCTGGAAGGATCAGGTGCGAGGCCGACTGCAGCTCGCGCCATTGACCGCTGACGATTACTTTTCCCCCAGCGCGCTCGACCCCACGTTCAACGCTCCTCAAATTGCCCATTTGGTAGTCGATGATGCCAACGGTATTGCCGACGGAAGTTCGCATAAGGGTTCCTAAGGTCTTGGACAAGTCGCACGCGAAATCAAATTTAATCAGGTTGTCGCGAAAAGAGACAGCCGTGGAGCGACAAAGTGACAGTCTCAGGCAGGGCTTTGAAAAAAAATCCCGGGAGATTTGTAGATTTAAGCGTATTTCTCGTGGGACATCCTTCGTCCTGGGCGTCCTATTTCGTAGGGAAACGCAACGGATTGGCTTCGGATTTTCGCAAAAAAATTCCCGCGCCCCCTTTGGACACGGTTGTGGCCCAGAAGTTGCGGTACCTTACATTCGCCCAGATCGAGGGGAACCAGTGAACCAATTTCGGGTTCATGACGTCGAATTCGATGGTGGGTGACCAAACGAGTCCGAACCCGAGACGATGTTGATGCTGGCAAGGTGAATCTGGTCCGCATCAAGACGGTTAAGGTCGAGGCGGCCACAACGAATGTGACCAGGTCCCATTTTTGCCAAAAGGACAAATCGCGGTCGGGAGCCGCAGGGAAACACAAATCCGATTGGCAGCAGGAAGCGAGGAAGAAAATGAATAGCGATTATCGAATTGCACTCCTACGAGAGCTACGCGACCAACAAGTGCGGTTTGCTCCGCGCGCCAAGCGCAGCGAGCAGGCAGATCGTGCAGAGAAGTTGCTTACAGAACTCGATCCGCGCAAGGACTATCCGTTCGACTTCCTGTTCTATCGAGTCACTCAAGTGCGACCCGATGGCAATGCTCCCCGCTTGATCAAAGGGGACGACGCGGTGCATGATCTGCGTTTGTTCGTCGAGGATATCACCGATTCGATGAATCTGCGCGTCGAAGAAGCTGCCGAACCGGTCCACACGGTGGAAGACCTGAGCAAGATGTTCAATGTCTCCACCAAGACCATCTCTCGATGGCGAGATAAGGGGCTGGTTTCCCGTCGCTTCGTGTCCGAAGGACGCAAACGCGTAGGCTTCCTCCACTCCAGCGTCGAGCGATTCGTCAAGCAGAACAAGACTCGCATCGAACGCGGGGAACGCTTCAGCCAAATGAGCGACGCCCAGCGCGACGAGATTATTGACCGAGCGCGACGTATTGCGTCAACAGGAGCCAACCTATCCGAAGTCGCTCGAACGGTGGCTTCCGAAGTCCAACGAAGTATCGAAACCATTCGATACACGATCAAGAACTTCGACCGTAAATACCCGGCCATGGCGGTATTCCCGGAGCAACGCGATGTTCTCAGCGAAGAAGATCAACGAGCGATCTACCAGCAACACAAGCGAGGCGTTTCCACCGTCATGCTTGCCAAACGGTACCGTCGCACTCGAGGCAGCATTATCCGCATCCTTAACGAGCAGCGGGCGGCCAAGATCTTTGAACTTCCCTTGGACTATATCCCCAACGCGGAATTCGAAATCGATGCCAACGTGGATACGATCCTGGGAGAAATGCCAAAATCTGCGGAAACCCCGCGCAAGATCAAACCACCTGCTGGACTTCCACCGTACTTGGCATCGCTGTACGACGTGCCGTTGCTCAATCGCGAACAGGAATACCATCTGTTCCGTAAGATGAACTACTTGAAGTACAAGGCCAGCAAGTTGCGAGAGCAACTGGACCGTCATGCACCGATCGTTGCCTTGATGGACCAAATCGAAAAGCTCTACGAAGACTCGGTCGTGGTCAAAAACAAGATTGTTCAGTCCAACCTGCGATTGGTCGTATCGATTTCCAAGCGGCACGTTGCCCCCAGCGACGACTTCTTTGGCTTGATCAGCGACGGCAATATGTCACTGATCCGAGCCGCTGAGAAGTTCGATTACGCTCGAGGCAACAAGTTCAGTACTTACGCAACGTGGGCGATCATGAAGAACTTTGCTCGTTCGATTCCGGACGAGTTCAAGTATCGCGATCGGTTCCGCACGAGCTCCGAAGAGATCTTCTCCATGCATGAAGACGCTCGCGGTGATCATGTGGCTCTCGAAATGGATCAGGCCCTTCGCACGGACCAAATCCACAAGATCTTGGACACACTTGATGAACGTGAACAACAAATCATTGTTCGTCGATTCGGACTCGATCACCGTCATGAACCACTGACCTTGAAGGAAGTTGGAGAAGAGATGGGAGTTACCAAAGAGCGGATTCGCCAATTGGAACTGCGAGCTCTGTCCAAGCTGAGAGCGGCGGCTGAAAAGGCTCACATCGACGCTCCAGAGTAATCGAGGTCATTTAACGAATCCGAAAACGGTTTCGAAGCGGCGGGATCTACCGCCGCTTCACTCATTTACGGAGTTTTCGAATCTGGGGAGCTTTCGAGTCTGGGAAGCCCTCGAGCCGCTCTTGCACTTCTTCCACCGATTCACCACTCGCAAACTCCGTGTACATCGGGTAACCCGCCGCGATCATATCGGTCGTGCATGGTATATCCGCAAGACGATTCTCCAAGTGCAACTCCTCGACGTCACCGCACCATCGCTTCGACCACCACTGTTGCAGCATCTCTTCGGTCGGTTGAATGTCGACTGCAGCGTAGCGAACAACTTTGCCGATGCGAAAACGGGGCTTGGCAGGCTTTACAAGAGGACGAACTCCGCGGATTGCTTGAACGTGAAGCGAGACCAGCCGTATATCCAATAAAGAATCGAGAAGTTCCATACTGCTCGACCACCGCGGATTGATTTCAAGCAACCACCAGCCGTCGTGGTTCTTGATGAAGTCTGCCTGCCATAAACCTAGGATTCCGGTTGAATCGTGCACGATCTTTGCAAAGCGATGCAAACATCGGGAGTCCTCTTCGTTCAGTTCGATGGGGCCACAACTGCCGCGATAGACAAACGGAAGGGGGCCCGGAAATCGATCCGTATTCCAACTTTCTGCGCAGCCAATGATCAGCGATTGGCCAGTGCCGCTTAGAAACGTCACTCCCAAGACTTGCCCTTCGACTCGACGTTGAAAGTAGTCCCCCGGATGGATTGCATCCTTGGACCAATCACGCACGCCCAGTCCTCCTGCGCCGGTTGAAGATTTGATTAACCATTCCTTGGGCTCGATGTGGTCTGGCAGTCCCGTTCGAGCTTCGATGCTCTCGGGCCATCGAAGGCCGGATTGTTTCGCCCAGCACTCCCATTGGCTTCGGGATCGCAGACCAGAAAGCGTGACCCGCTCCAATCCGCAAAGCAATTCACGACGGATGAGAGCTGCGACTAGGTCCGGTTGGTTCTCTGTACCACCACACAGCAAGAGAGGTGCTCCTTGCCAACGTTGCCACCAAGAATCGTCACCATTCAGGAGTTCGTTCAACGGCAATACGTGAGCACATTCGATTAGATCGCGATCTGCAAAGAGGTCTGCCGCCGACACGTCAAACCCTGCTCGCACCGCGCACTGTGCAGCAGAACGAGCGCTGGCGCCCACGATCAGCAGCGGCTGGCAACGACTAGAGGCCTGCGGGTGCGACTGCATCACTGGTTGACGTTGATGGGCTTTCGATGGGGGCTACGCGGTCAGGGACATCGATAAACCACGCACTCACTTCGTTGTCCAACGCCACAACCAATCGCAGATCCGATCCGTCGGCATAGAGTGCACCACCCAGAATTCTTGAATTGAAACAGACTTGATCCATGATCTGCAAGTCTGCCGTGAAGAGGTGCAGGACTCGATTCGGTCCGGTTGCGAGACAATACAGCGTTCCATCTGGCAATCGAACACTGCTCAGCAATTTGGCTTGTTCAGGCCTTACGGTGATGGGGCGACTTCGCACCGCTTGATGCAAAAGATCGCAGATATCCTATGCTACAGCGGCAAGCACCCCTATCAGTTCATTCGACCACCCAATGGCTAGGCTCT
>JALOQW010000312.1 GCA_025459275.1 Pirellula sp. | reverse complement strand
GACTTTCCTCACTTGGCAACGCTGGATCGGACTCAAGGTGACCAGGGCACCAGCAATCCAAGTCTGTTGCTCAGCGCCCGCATTGCCCCTACGCGACGCAACTACCAAAACCTTAAGCGGTTGCTAGCATTCGCCGAAACCCCGCATGCTCCGACCTCGATTGTCATGGATCGGGGGCATGTGGTTGCTGTCGTTCGACCAACGTGCACTTTGAACCAACTGGCAAGCTGGAGTTTGGAGGATGTGTCCGAGTGGCTCGAAGGGGCAGCATCCTATACCGATATCTCGGATCAAATCCCGCTCCAAAGTTTCTTGGCACCCCATGAGGTTGTAGCCACCAACATGGAGGCCATCGGGGAGAATCTTGAATGGAGGATTGAGCAGGGGCTCAGCAACGGAGACCTTCGGGAGCGAGAGTCTGGCCTTTTCACATCTGAGAGTGCCACGATCGGACAGTACACGATTATCGATACGAGCAAGGGCCCGATCGTGATTGAGGCGGGAGCCCAGATTGGCCCCTACACGCTCCTCAGGGGGCCCATTTACATCGGGGCCAAGACGAAAATCCTGGAGCACTCTGCCATCAAAGACGCAGTGACCTTGTGCCACACGACCAAAATCGGTGGAGAGGTAGAAGCGTCGATCGTCGAACCGTATTCCAACAAGCAGCATCACGGCTTTCTCGGTCACAGCTATTTGGGTAGCTGGATCAACCTCGGTGCAGGGACTTGTAATAGCGATTTGAAAAACACTTATGGTACGGTCAATATGGAATACCCCTTTGGGCGAGCGACGACCAACATGCAGTTCTTGGGCTGCATCATGGGGGACTATTCGAAGACCGCGATCAACACCGGCATCTTTACGGGCAAAGTCATCGGCGTCTGCAGCATGATGTACGGATTCGTTACCAGCAATGTACCGAGCTATGTTAACTATGCTCGTCTATTCGGTCAGGTGGCTGGTTTGCCCCCCGAAGTCATGGTCAGTACGCAGCAGCGCATGTTCTCACGACGGAATGTAGAGCAGCGTGGGTGCGATATTCAGTTGATCTATGACATGCATCGCCTGACCCAATCGGAAAGAGACGGGCTCGGAGTAGCAGGCTAGCGGCGTATTGCAGTGTGCATCCACGGCCTACGCGGCCATGGCTACGATTGAGCCGCATCCTTTTGCACGTATCCCGTAGCCATCGTCGCCAGACGGTGGCTTCCCGCGCCCATCCACGGCCTACGCGGCCATGGCTACGATCGAGCCGCATCCTTTGCACGTATCCCGTAGCCATCGTCGCCAGACGGTGGCCTCCTGCGCCCATCCACGGCCTACGCGGCCATGGCTACGATTGAGCCGCATCCTTTGCACGCATCCCGTAGCCATCGTCACCAGACGGTGGCCCCCTGCGCCCATCCACGGCCTACGCGGCCATGGCTAGCATCGTGAGTCCTAACGCACGGATCGTGGATCTCTAAGGAGATCCATTCCATTGGGTCGGTGGCTGGAACGGCGTTGGGTTTACGCGGCACATGCGAGGCCGAACGTTTGGGCGACGGCTAGATTCGTCACTTGCCCCTGATGGATATTGAGGGATTCGCGAATGGGCTTGGACTCGTTGATCGCTCGTTCCACACCTGACTGCGCAATTTGGACGATCCAAGGGAGTGTGACATTGCAAAGTGCGAAGGTGCTGGTTCGGCCTACGGCGCCGGGCATGTTGGTGACGCAGTAATGGACTACGTCCTCGACCATGTAGGTCGGTTGTTTGTGAGTCGTTGGACGACTGGTCTCAACACATCCTCCTTGGTCGATGGCGACGTCGATGATGACACTCCCGGGCTTCATCAATCGAAGGTCTTCTTCTCGCACCAAGTAAGGTGCCTTAGCACCAGGGATGAGAACCGAACCGATCACCAAGTCGGCCAATCGCAGTTGTTCGCGGATCGTGTAACGATCGCTGAACAGCACATTCACATTTGGGGGCATGACATCATCCAGGTATCTCAATCGGTCCAGGTTCACGTCCAGAATTGCAACGTCGGCGCGAAAACCGGCGGCGATGCGAGCCGCGTTCGAACCGACGATCCCTCCGCCAAGAACCGTGATGTGGGCTGGAGCAACGCCGGGAACACCTCCCAATAGAATGCCTCTTCCCATTTGCGGCCGCTCAAGGAACTTAGCCCCTTCCTGAATGCTCATTCGGCCAGCAACTTCACTCATCGGAGTTAGCAGGGGGAGTCTGCCTTGGGCATCTCGCAACGTTTCGTATGCAAGACAAGATGCCCCGCTTGCGATCATGGCTTCGGTCAAGACGCGGTCGGCAGCGAAATGGAAGTACGTAAAGATTGCTTGCCCTTTGCGAATCAATGGAAATTCCGAGGCTTGTGGCTCTTTCACTTTGACAATCAGGTCGGATCGCTGAAAGACATCCTCGCCTGAAGCCACTAATTCGGCACCTGCCTGCAAATATGCATGATCTGCGAGGCCGGAACCGAGGCCTGCTCCTGCCTGGACGAGAACTTGATGACCTCGTTGCACAAGCTCCTCGACGCCGACCGGTAGGATTGCAACTCGGTACTCATCGTCTTTGATTTCTTTTGGGATTCCAACTATCACGGATCAGTCTCACTAGCAGATAGGTCGATGGAACGCTTTCGGGGCCACGAATACAGGAGGGCAGATTTCGAGGTATCATCTACCTTGGTTGCCAAGTGTAACCATTGGTTCATCCTCTCGCCACCTACCCGCAAAGAACGCACATGGCCAACGCGTCTTCCACTCCCCCGCGCGACGCGCACGCGATTCAGCAGCCTCCCTCGACAGTTGTCGGAATTATGAGCCACCTAGGGCCAGGCTTGATCATTGCAGCCTCGATCGTGGGAAGTGGTGAACTGATCGCAACGACATTGACGGGGGCGAAAGCGGGACTTTCACTGTTGTGGCTGATTCTCCTCGGTTGCGTCGTCAAAGTCTTCGCACAGATCGAAATTGGCCGTTTCACAATCTCAACCGGAACTCCAACGCTGTCCGCTATGAATTTGGTCCCTGGTCCGAGGCTTGCTCGCCGAGGAAACTGGCTGGTTTGGTACTGGTTCTTTATGTGGTTCTGCAGCATTGGGCAACTGGGTGGCATCGTCGGCGGTGTCGGACAGGTCCTATCGTTGGTTCAACCTCTCACAGCCCAAGGGGCTGACTACCAGCGGCTTGGAATGATGGAGGCTAAACTGAAATTGGATCGGGTCCAAAATCAGCCCGCGGATTCCATGTCTTCCCTCGCGAATTCCATTGCGGAGCCGTCGACACAAACCGAAGCGGAGTTGGAACAAGCCAAACAGCGATACCTTGAGAAATACGGAAACTCTCAAGCGGTGCCGAGCCAAACCGTACCCAGGCCTCTAGACGACAGACTGTGGGCCATCCCAGTCGCGTTGATTACTTCCTTCATGCTGGTTTACGGGGGGTATGGGCTCATTCAATCAGCCGCAACCGCGATGGTGGCATTGTTTACGCTGCTGACGATGATAACGGTTCTGGGTATGCAGTTGACACCACAATGGGCGATTCCAGTCAATGATTGGATCCACGGGTTATCGTTTCGTCTCCCGCAAGGAGACCGCAATCAGTCGATTGCAATGGCGTTGGCCACGGTAGGCATCATCGGAGTCGGTGCTGCAGAGTTGATCCAGTACCCTTACTGGTGCATCGAAAAGGGATACGCTCGGTTTACTGGCCCCAACGATGGCACAGAGACCTGGCTGCGACGCGCACGAGGCTGGTTAACGGTGATGAAGTTCGACGTTTGGGTTTCGATGATCATCTACACGACTGCCACGTTGGGATTTTTTGCACTTGGGGCTGGCATTTTGTATCGTTCGGGGATCGTTCCGATAAGCTCGAATCTGATTCAAACGCTATCGGTGATGTATGAACCGTTTCTCGGTTCGTGGGCACCACCCCTTTACCTGATGGGTGCCTTCATGGTGCTCTACTCCACATTTTTCGTAGCGAATGCCAGCCACGCTCGAACGTTCACCGATGGCTTATCGGTGATGAACGTTATTGGGAGCGATGCATCGAGCCAGTCTCGTTGGATCCGATTTCTGAGTGGCCTGTTCCCAATTCTGTGCTTGTTGATCTACTGGGTACTGCCTGAACCAGCGTGGCTTGTGTTGTTGAGTGGTTCGGCTCAGGCAGTGATGTTGCCCATGCTAGGTTTTGCAGCGTTGTACTTCCGTTACAAGATGTCGATCCCTCAATTGCGAAGTGGAGCCTGGTTCGATCTGGGATTATGGGGCAGTGTTGTCTTGCTCTTTGCGATCGGCTTTTCCAATCTGATTTTCGAGGTTGCTCGGTTCTTTGGCTGATAGCTCGTAGCAGACGATTTCCTCTGCATTGCGAAGGAAGAGTCGATTGCCAACGACCACGGGGTGATTCCAAGTCTTGTCATTCAATGCCTGGATCTTGGCCAACTCTTCATGTTTGTCAGGGTTGGCACGCAAGAGAACCAATTCCCCCTTTTCGCTGACAACCAGGATCAATCCCGAGTCGGCCAGCAAGAACGCTTGGCCTTTCTCATAGCGGCCTCCCTTCCACTTTCGTTTGCCGTCCTCCAAACCGATGCACGCGAAGATTGCATTGTCGAATCCGTAGACGTTCCCGTCGTAAATGAGGAGATCGTTGTAATCAGGCTTCATGTCCTTGGAGGTCCATATCTCCTTTGCCTCCAGGCCCTGGTCATTCTTGCTGAACTCTACCAACCGTGTTCCCGTTCCCATCCCGGCAGGAATCAGCATCTTGTTGCCATCGATCACCTGGGCTTGCAAGGCACGGTAGCCTCCGTGCTCAAATTTGTAGTCGTAGACACTTTTGCCAGTGGCGGGATCATAGAGATGGGCTCCCAAATCCGAGAGCAAGCACAGATAAGGTTCGCCGAGGAGTGTGACTCGTTGCACGGAGCTGTAAGACATTTCACCGGCCGGAGCCGACCATGCGACTTGACCATCGGCAACATCGAAGGCGACGATTCCTTTGTCCCCCTTGCCGCCAGCATGAACGATGACCCAACCATTCTCTACAAATGGCGAGCACGAAAACCCCCACATGGGAGGTTCAATGCGACCAGACGCCTCCTTGAGATCTGCTTTCCAAATCAGTTTGCCGTCAAGTGCATTGAGTCGAACGAGGATCCCTTCGGCTCCTAATGCATAGATCGAACCATCTACAAGAGTGGGGGTCGAACGAGGGCCGAGTCCACCGAGGGCTTCGAAAAAGCGTGAGGGAGTTGTGAAGTCCCAAATGGGTTGACCCGTATTGGCATCGTAACAAACCACCGCTTCATTTTCTTCGCGTTGCTCTTGGGTAAAGATGCGATCACCAGCGACGGCAAAGGAACTCCATGCGGGGCCCACACGGTTGCGCCAGAGTTCCTTGGGAGGATCAGACTTCCAATCGTCACTGAACCGAAGGCCTGTTTGGCGGCTGTTGCCATCAGGTCCGCGAAATCCAGGCCATTCGGGATTTCGAAGCTTGGCAAGGACGACGTCGATATCTTCCTTCTCAGACATGGCCCGCTTCTCTGCCAGCCGAATCTCATCCATCGCAAGCTGTTCTGCCGTCGGATTCCAACGCCAGTCGAGTCCAAAAGCAAACCTCCCCCAAACGCCATCGT
>JALOQW010000035.1 GCA_025459275.1 Pirellula sp. | reverse complement strand
CCGATCCGTCGTTTGCGGAGTGGGTGGTGGAACATTACCCTGGAGCAGGTCTGGAGTTCCGGCAAGCGATGTGGCAATCTCTGCGGTCGCATCCACGTCGGGTGGAGACGTTGATTCGAGCGGTCGAAGCCGAGCGACTTTCTCTTTCGTCGTTCGACGCGGTTCAGCTCCAGAGCATTCGTGACTCGACTCCGACTGAATTGCGGTCGATCGTGGATCGGTGGATCGATTCGCGAGTGGACCGCGATCGCCAAACCGTAGTCGATCGATACGCGCAATCCCTGTCGACGCACTTCGATCCGCAGCGGGGGAAGGCCTTGTTCCTTCAATCATGTGCTCCAAGTTGAAGGTGTTGGAGAAGCGATCGGCCCGGATATTTCGGACACCCGAACGCAAAGCACGATGCAGTTGCTGATTGCGATTTTGGACCCCCATCGCACCGTCGATCAAAACTACTTTCAGACGGTAGTTCGCCTGGACGATGGTGGCGTCATCCACGGAATCGTTGTCGAGGAGTCCGCGCGGCACCTTGTCCTTAAAAACCAACAGTCGCCAAGGCTGGTCATCGAGAAGGAGGCAGTGGAGACGATGATATCGACTGGGAGATCACTCATGCCGGATGGACTGGAAGTTCAAATCGACGCATCGGGAATGAACGATCTAATCGGCTACCTCAAAAATTGGCGGTATAATCGTTCAGAGTTTCAAGCGATCCAGGAGTAATCAATATGTCGCAAAACACGTCGGGCTGGTTGAAGTATTTAATCGTGGCTCTTGTGATCGGTTTCATTCTCTTGACCCCGAGGCGAGTTGAGAGGCCCAAGGCGCAATCCAAGGCCGATAGCAGTTCCTGGTTCCAACAAACGGTGCACCAGGAAAAGAAACCGGTCTTTGTCAAGTTCGGTGCCGAATGGTGCGGCCCGTGTCGTAAGCTGGATGGGACCATGGAGACGGTCGAACCGGAGTTGCAAGGGAGATGGAAATTCGTCCGCGTGGACGTCGATGAACACCCCAGCCTGGCAAGCGAGTTCCGGGTCAGCGCGATTCCCCACAGCTTCATCATGTATCAAGGGAAGGTCGTCGATCAGCGCACGGGCTCGATGGACGACGCATCCCTTAAGGATTGGCTCGCAGAATCCACGGGCAAACTGACCGCCAAGTGAGTCGAACTCCAAGCGAAACGGGCTTTATCGGACAATGCAGCCTTGCTTCGATTCGGTCCCCGCAAAACGCCGGATTGGCGATCTTTATGGTCGATCGCAAATCAAGGACTGCAGTCTTTCTGCGAAAGATGGGGTAGTGATTTGCCGGGAAATCTGGAAATCTTCCCATTTTGGCCCCAGACCTCAGGGAGCAGCGGCCAGTAAGCGACTGAAAAGGCATCATGACTGCAGTGAGTATGTGTTTTCCGCAAGAAAACCGGGTGGAAACCTCCATTGATTGGGGGAAAGCGTGGGAGGAACACCGTCGTTGGTTAGCGACGGTGATCCGGTCTCGTTTGGCTGATCGGGACGCCGCGGAAGACGTACTTCAGGAAGTTGCCGTGGCGGCGATCGGGCAACGGACCCGACCGACGGATCCATCCAAGATCGCCCCGTGGCTGTACCGAGTCGCACTGCGAAAAGTCATCAACCATCATCGAGCGACGGGACGCCGTCGACGGCTTTACGAAGGAGCGATTCGAGCCGGCCTCGGTAGCGAAGAAGCCCGCGAACCGGAACCGGGTTCATGGCTGATGAAGGCCGAGGATTCCCAATCCGTCGTTCGGGGACTGGAACGAGTGGATCCTCAAGATCGGCAGTTACTGCTTCTCAAGTACACGGAAGGATGGGGGTATCAGGAGCTGTCCGAGCATTTAGGAATTTCGATCAAGACGGTGGAGTATCGGTTGCTCAAGGCGCGTCGGGCCCTGCGAGCAGCTGTTCATGAACCGCTTTAATGTTGGAACTGACTAAGTTAGTTATTGGAATTGAAGAAACCTATGTCACCTTTGGAACTTCAACGAATCCTCGATGGAGAAATCGATCATGCAACGCGGGCGCAGCTGCTCCGCTCGTTGGGCGATGATGTCCAACAGTGGCGGACGCTGGCTCTTGCAATGATCGAAGAGCAGCAGTGGAGCAAGGAGATTCGAAAGGACCCCTTTGGAGCCACCGCAAATGATGGAACTGCAAGCCTTCATGGTCATGTTAAGCTCGGTCCACCGTCGGTGGCTTTGTCCTCATTGTCCGATTCAGGCTCGCCCGGCCCAGGGTTGGCTGGTCGATTCTATACTCATGGGCTCACAGCTCTCGCAGCCAGCTTGTTGCTATGCATGGGAATCGCAGGAGGTATGTGGTATCGCTCGATGCAGTCCAATGAGATCAGCAGTCCTTTGGTCGTCGGAGTCGGTTCCGCAGCGCCAAGTTCCTCGCCCATCCGTGTCGAAGCAACCCCCGGGACATCTCGAGAATTCCAAACGCCGATGAAGATGGTGTTGGCTGGACTGGATCCCGCGTCCCCGTCGGCCGCGGAGATTCCGTTAATGGATGCTCAGAAAATTGATCCGAACTGGGTCATGGCTAGGGACAATTACGAGCTTGCAGAATTGAAGCAGCAGTTGAAGCGACGTGGATATCGATTGGAAGTTCAGCCCAAACTGTACTCGGGACGACTTAACGACGGCAGTCATGTTGTTGTACCGGTCCACAATGTAGCCCTGAAAACCGTAGGGCTGTAACGATCTGGTTCATGTGATTGTTTTCAGTTTTTGAAAGGGAATGTTTATGGATGCTTGGTGTCGAGTTTGGCGAGTTTCGTTAGCAGCAATCGCTCCGATGTTCGGTGCTTTGCCTGCGTTGGCTGAGGAGGATCCCCCCACAACGACCAAGACCATGACCGTCGTGGTCAGTTCGGACGAAGGAGATACCGATGCTGTCATGGATCGAGTTCGCAAGCAGCTGAAGAAGTCCGGTATCTCGGAGGAGGAGCAGCAGAAGATATTGGCTCAAGTAGAAGAAGCGATCGCCAAGGCAACTGCTGCCAAGAAAGAGTGGTCCGAAGCGGGGAAAGCCGCTGCGGAAGCCGGCAAAGCAGCAGCCCATGCAGCCAAAGAGGCCGCTACGATTGTGATCCATTCGGAAGCCGCCTCGAAGGCGGCTGAGGAACTGGCGAAAGGAAAGGAAAAAATCGCCAAAGAGCTTCGCGTCCAAGCACTCAATATGGATGAGCTTCGTAAACAACTCCCCATGCTGCAGGGCCGCGTCCTCCAGGGATTGAGTTCGGGTGGACCAGGTGTTCCGTCCTACCGAATTGGAATTGCCTTGTCGAGTACGTCCAGCCGTGACGAAGAAGACGACGGGGATGATGAGGATGAAGACGAGGATGAAGACGAAGAGGACATGGTCGGTTTGATCGTCGAAGATGTTATGGAAGATTCGCCTGCGAGCGCAGCAGGGATTCAATCGGGCGACACTGTCGTTTCGGTCAACGGTCAAGTGGTTAAGGTCTTTACAGATATCCAGGAAGCTGTCCAAGTTGCAGGAAAAGAAGAAAAGCCACTCGTTCTCACCATTCGACGTGACGGCAAAGAAAAGCAAATTCGTGTCACCCCTGTGAAGAATGACGAGTCCGACGTATCGGTCATGAACTTGAATCTCATTCCTCAAGAAGGAGTGATGGTAGGACCCGGCTTCGTGTTCCGCGGCGGGCAGCAAATGCCAAATGGCGAAGCAGGCGGGGCGTTCACTTGGTCTGCCTCCGGTGCCGATGAAAGCCTCAAGAAAGAGATCTCGGAATTGAAGGCCGAAGTTTCCGAGCTCAAGGCGATGATCAAGAAGTTGCTGGAAAAATAAGCCTTGCCAGGAGGGCTTAACAGCACAGTCTCCAAGAGCGATCGAGGATTTCTCGATCGCTCTTTTCATTGGTAGACTGTGCGTATGAATCCATCACGAACTATTGTTATCGCGGCCAACCCGAAGTCCGGTTCCTCAAGCGGACTCGATACTGCGCATGCCTTGCGAGCTCAGTTAGAGATGGCCGGCTTTGCACCCGAGCTGTTCACGGATGTCGCGATCATGGCTCGGCGGGCCAAAGAATTGTCGGAAATGGGGGATCTCAGAACGGTGGTTGCCGCTGGAGGGGATGGAACGGCGTCCTTGGTTCTCAGCCTGATCCCGGCTCACATCCCGGTCACCTTGTTTCCATTGGGTTCTGAGAATCTGCTCGCAAAGTATCTTGAGATCCCTCGAGACATCAACGCCGTCGTTCGCCTGATCGCACTGGGAAAGACGAAAACGATTGATCTGTTCCGGTCGAACGATCAACTCATGCTGTTGATGGCAAGTGTAGGATTTGATGCCGAAGTCGTTCGCGAGGTGCATATCCAGCGAAGTTCGCACGTGTCCCGTTGGCGATATCGCTGGGCCATTCTTTCTGCACTATTTCAGTATCGTTGGCCAGCCCTTCAAATCTCTACACGTGACCATCATGGAGAATGGGTCGATCAGGGTGTCGGCCATTGGATGTTTGCATTCAACGTCCCCAAGTACGCTGCTGGGATTTCGATCATTGAGGATGCTGTGTGTGACGATGGCTTGATCGACGTTGGTCTTTTTCGGGGAGGGGGATTGCTTCAAGGACTTCGACATTACTGGCTCGTAGCGCGAGGTGCGCATCGATCCTCGCCATCTTGGAATCAATGGCGAACGACGGGAGTACGCGTATCCCACCATGGCGACCGGGGGGCAGAGGGGAGTAATCATGCAAGTTATCAACTTGATGGGGACTGGGGAGGCCCCATTCCATTGGAGATTGTGCATGCTGGCCGATCCGCGATTCTTTGCGTTCCTTAACGCGTTGTATTACGGAAATCGGTTCAGTCGATCTTGAATCTCACGCAACAGGTCGATGTGTGAGGTGTCGGGTTCAAAGTTTGCGATGAGCGATTTGGCTCGCATTCGCTCCTCGGAGGCTTGGGCCGCCTTTCCGTTTGTTTCGAGATACTCCACAAGTTGCGTTACCAAATAAGCTTCGCCGAGTTGCCCGAGTTCCGGTTTGCCCCATGCTTCGCACAACGCGCGTCGGGCCCGGATAGCTTCTCGGAAGTACTGTTCGGTTTCAGGGAGTGCGAGTTTGATCGCAATCATCGCCCTTTGTTCGTGAATGGATGACTCGAGGAGCAAAGTGTCGACACTTGGTGCGAGCTCGCCGAAAGCTCGTGTCCAGTAACCCAGCGACTGCTCAACGTACAAGTGAGCCCTGTTCAAATCATTTTTCTCGACGTATCGGCCCGCCATCCAGAGATTTCCTGAGATTGCGTATTTCACCAAGAACGGCTTCTGCGGGTGGGCTTCGTACAGGGATTTCGACATATCGATGGCCTGGATACAGTACCCCTCGGCGCGTTCACGGTCCGGTAGATGGACTGCGAGTTTGTACCATGCCGCCGCCAAAGCATCTTGATAATCGATATTGGGAGGGGATAGCTCGATGGCACGCTCGAGCGAGATTAAGGACTCCTGGACGTGGCGCAGTCGGCCTTCCTGATCAAGTGCGGAATCCAGATCGCTCAACAGATACAAACTCATGAACCTGTCGAAGTGATAGCCGGGCCGGGTAGGAGCGATTGCAATCAGTTCATCGATGATATTCAGACAACGCAGTCGATGCTCGCGCGATTCATTGATCTGTTCTTGGCTGAAATACGCACAGGATAGGTAGTGATGTGCGATACTCAACAGATGCATACTTTGCTCATCATGGTGACTCACCTCGGCAAACTGCTCGCAGTGTTGCAAGGCTTTCAGCTGTAGTTCCACGATTCCTGCCGGTGAACGGGGTTTATCGCGGATGGTCGTTTCCGCCATGAATCGATACATGTCTTGGATCGATCGCAGCCAGTTTGCCTTGTTTCCTTCCGATCGATTCCGGGCCGCGCGTTCGGCAGCGAGAAGTTGGGATTTCTCCCGATACAAGCTGTACACCACAATGCTGGTGCCCAGCATGCCCGTCCAGATGGTGATCCAAAGAATCGCCCAGGCCGGATTGCGACGAGTCCACAGCCACATCGTGCGCAAAAATCCCGGAGAAGCAGCCTTGGTAGGTCGGCCATCCAGAAACCGTTTCAGGTCGTCGGCTAACGATTCTGCAGAAGAGTAGCGACGGGAGCGTTCCAGGGCCAAACACTTCGCAATGACCGCATCCAATTCCGGAGGAATCTCAGGACGCTGAGACCTCGCGGATGGGGCCTCGTTGAATGCGATCCTTTGAAGTGCTTCCTCTTTGGTCTGGGCGACGTGGGGACATTGCCCCGTGACGAGCTCGAACAGGATCACGCCAAGAGAATAAACGTCGCTCTCAATCGAAATTGCGCTGCGGTCCCCGACGGCTTGCTCGGGAGACATATAGCGAATCGTCCCGACGATCACTTTCTCGCTGCTCCGATTGCCGGAAGAACTTTCAGCCTCGTGGCTGTTGTCCTTGGCCAATCCGAAATCAGAGACATAGGGGCGATAGCAAAACTCGCCTCGACAATCCCGGTCTTCCATCGCTTCCAGCAGAATGTTCGACGGCTTCAAATCGCGATGCAATATCCCGCGTCGATGTGCTTCGTGGACCGCCAGCGCTATTTTGTGGAGCAGTTCGCAAGCCAAACGAATATCCATCGGCATCGGGTGCTTGCGGCAATACTCGGCGAGACTGGGTCCCGGAATGTAACCCGTAACCAGATAGGGATTGCCATCCAGGCTTCCGCAATCGTATACCGGGATGATCCCTTCCACTCGGCATCGGGCCAACGCTTCCGCTTCCAGGGCGAACCGAGACTGCATATGTTGGGTCAATGGGACAGAAGGCCTCAAGAGCTTGATTGCAACATTTCTCTTGAGCTGCCGGTCCCAAGCTCGAAAAACCAAACCGAACGAGCCAGCTCCCACCAGTTGTGGTTGATCGAATCGAAGCTCGTTCGCCAACGGGCCTTCGGCGACTCTAGGACCAATGCTTAACAACTCAATGCACCGAATCTTGTCGCTTTCCAGACGTGCTTTCTGGTTAGCGGGCACGCTATGGTGAGTGCTGTCGAGCGACGGATGGTCAATCCAGTGCTGGATTTGTTCGATGTCCCCGGACAGATCGGTGAAGCTTGATGAGGACGAATCGCTATGCGGAGGAGTCATTCAGTCTCGACATCTCCCGTTTCAAGCGATCCAAGGATCGGTTCACCATCATCCGTACCGCGTCCTCCTTCCTTGCGACGAGGTTGGCGATCTTCCGGTAGGAATAGCGGTCCATGTATCGCCATTTCAGCATTTGTTGGTGCGGTGCTGGCAGTCGACCAATCGCTTCATTCATCTGCAGCAACTGCTCTTCTTTGAGGAGAGGAAGATCTGGCTTGAGATTGGAACGAGGATCTGGCATGTCCGCAGTTAACGGCAGCTCCTGGTGGTCCGCAGGACGTCGGCGTGTACGGCGGAAGAAGCGTGTGACGTCTCGAAAGTTATTGAGCAGCACCTCCCGGCACCAACGTTCAAACTGCCTCGGATCCTTGGAGCGAACATTATCCATATCGCGAACCACTTCGAGCATCGTTTCCTGTACGAGGTCCGACACACCAATCTTGGCTTGCAGATCACGATCGACGAGATCTTGCGCAATGGCTGTCAGCGCGGGACGGAGTCGGTCGAGAAATAGTTCGCGTGGTTCTCCATCCTCGGGGACGGGGATATGCCAAGAAGGGTCAGGAGATTCATCGCGTGGAAGCATCAAAGTCCTCTCGCATCATGCACTTCGGCAAGGAATGGGCGTCCAAAGCCCTCTCAACGATAAATCTCAACAGCCAAATTTGCAACGCTTTCTCAAGCCAGATTTTCCGCAATTGGGGCAGCGACAACATACGTCAAGCGACCGCCCTGCGACAGCATGCCATGTGCGAATTCCCCTGGGTTTGCTCCTGATCACACGCTTGGCAGTTCGATCAGGGATAGAATGGAAGCATCGGATACGATCGATGATAACCCACAACGCAAATCTCACTGCCAAGTTAGTTTTTAGCTATGTCTAGTTCCAAGCCCCCCTCCGGCCCACAAGCCGAAATCGACCCTAACAGTCCGCTCCTGCCGGCGGACGAAATGGTTCTGCCGACGCTGCACGGGGACGGACGTCGTCGGTGGCTGAACCCAGCCTTGGCCCAAGGAAAATACTGGCAGCGGAGACGGATCCTCGCATATGCGTTGATCGCTTTTTTTGTGACCTTGCCCCACTTGCGGATCGGCGGGAAACCTGTGGTTTTGCTGGATATTGCGTCCCGCCAATTCACGTTCCTTGGGCATACGTTCTATCCGACCGATACGCCGCTCGTCGCTCTTCTAATGCTGACGGTCTTCTTCTCAATCATGTTTGTCACGGCGGTTGGAGGAAGATTGTGGTGCGGTTGGGGGTGTCCGCAAACGGTATACTTGGAGTTCCTCTTTCGACCCATCGACCGCATTTTTTCGGGGACGGCTGGCAAAGGGGGGAAGCCCAAAGCTGGCGTTCATGCCGCTCTGCAAGTCGGAAGATTCGTGGTTTATCTGGTTTGCTGTCTCTTCTTGGCTCACACGTTTCTCAGCTACTTTGTCGGGACGGATCGACTCGCCCAGTGGATGCAGCTCTCTCCCTTTGAACACCCCCAGGCGTTTGCGGTCATGGCCGTTGTGACGGTCGCCATGATGTACAACTTCCTTTTCTTCCGCGAGCAATTGTGCATGGTGGCGTGTCCTTACGGACGCTTCCAGTCGGTCATGCTCGATCGAAAGAGCTTGATTGTCACTTACGACATCCATCGAGGGGAACCGAGACACAAAGGAAAGTCTCTCGATCCCAAAGCAGGTGATTGCATCGATTGTGGGCATTGCACCGCCGTATGTCCTACGGGAATCGACATTCGAAACGGACTCCAGATGGAATGCATTCACTGCACGCAGTGCATTGACGCGTGCGATGATGTCATGCGACGCATCAAGAAACCGGAAGGACTGATCCGTTACAGCAGTCAAGATGCCCTGGATGGGAAATCTCATTCGTGGTTGCGAGCGCGAACGCTGATTTACCCAATCTTGATCCTGGCAACCAGTTCCCTCTTTGTATACGTCCTGACTACCAAGTTTGCCTTTGATGTTCGAGTCTTGAGAACTCCAGGGAACCCGTTCACAGTCAATCCCGATCGAATGTTGCAAAACAACTTTCAGATTCGCATCAGCAATCGTACTTCGGGACCGCAAAACTATCAGGTCATCATGAAGCAACCTGCCGGGGCGACCGCAACCTGGAGCGATGGAACGCCAACGCTGAAGCCCGAAGAATCGAAGTTGTTCCCATTGATGATTACCATTCCTGTCAGCTCGATCGCCGGGCGCGGTACTTTAGATGGCTGGGCAGAGATTCAAGATGACGTGGGCAACGTTCGGGAAATCCATCTCAAGATTCAAGGTCCAAAGTAAGAGTCACGGAAGCAATAACGAGAAAGGTGTGGCACGTACTCATGGACCGTCGAGCGTGGATATCTCAAACTTGCTCAGGCGCATTGGGTGTTGCGGTCAGCAACGCCATCGCCAACATCTCTCCCGGCTCGAGTCGCTCAGACCATCGCAGCTTGATTGCCGAGGAAAACGATAAGGTTGGAACCGACGCTTGGTTGCTGAGAAAGACAGAGATTGACCCAGCAACCCGATATCGATCGCCTGCAGTAGAGGGGTATGCTTCGCACTGCAGCATTGAGTCGGGCGAGACGCTTCGCTTCATGGTCAGCACGCGAGAACGGGATTCGGTCGACATCTCTATCTATCGCATGGGATACTACGCTGGCTTGGGGGCTCGGCTTCTACACAGCATCGTTTCGGTTCCCACCGAACCCCAGCCCACCCCCACACCGGGCCCTTATCGATTGATGCAGTGTCAGTGGCCTGGTGTCGCCCACTGGACGATACCGGTCGATGCTGTGAGTGGCGTCTATCTTGCGAAATTGACCAGTAAGAAAACCGAAATCGAAAGCTTTGTCGTGTTTATTGTTCGCGATCGGCGACCAGCGGATTTGGTTTTTCAATGCAGCGACTTTACGTGGCAAGCCTACAATCGCTGGCCTAGCCAGTATTCCCTGTATGACGATGGTCAGCGCGAGTGGTATTGGGGCGGGGAATCGCAAGTCAGTATGGACCGACCCTATGGCAAGTACTGTCAGATCTTCGACGCTCCGTTATCGACAGGATCGGGAGAGTTCTTGCTTTGGGAGTTTCCGTTTGCTTATTGGCTCGAGACCAATGGTGCGGATGTCACTTACATCTCCAATCTAGATACACATCGATCGGCAGAGACGCTGACGCGCGGCAAGGGGGTCTTGAGCGTCGGACACGACGAGTACTGGACGATCGATATGTTTCGTCATATGCAGCAGGCAGTTCAAGCTGGGACAAGCATTGGATTCTTTTCCGGCAACACTGCATGTGGCCGAGTCGTTTGGGACGATGCAACACGATCGATTCGTCGCGTAGGGGTCTTTGGTCCTCCCAATGGCACCATCGAATTCCAGGCCATGAGCTCGTTGATTCATGAGCGACCCTACGCCAACGAGCTTGTCGGCGCCCATAGCACTGGTCCAGTGACGGGCGGCGCTGATTGGGTTTGCCACCAACCGGACCATTGGATCTTTGCTGGGACCGGGATGAAGCAAAGCGATGCCATTCCAGGCTTGGTCGGTTGGGAGTGGCATGGGGATCCGGCCCCCATCGAAGGACTTGAGATCGTGGCAACCGGTCCGACTCAGTCCGCGCCAGGGAAACCTAACGGTGGTCAATACACGGCAACGGTGTATCCCGGTCCAAAGAATAACTTCGTTTTCAATGCCTCGACCATATGGTGGGGAGATGGGCTGAGTGCCCCGCCGGGTTATGTTCGCCCGTCGGTATACACCACTCCTCAAGGTCCTGACCCTCGCGTGTCAAGAATCACACGCAACATTCTGGAACGGATGATCGGTCGCGGGTTATCGGGCTCGGGTAGCGCGGTCCAGCCATAGGAAATTCTCGCCGTTGAATTCGGTGATTTTGCCTGTCACCAGCCAGCGTTGGCGTCGCCCTTCATCATCCCCGAGCATGGCATGAATGCGCTGCAACATCAGGTTTTCTAAACACGTAAAGGATTTGCCGAGCGTCTCGTCACTGAAGATCACTCGCTCCTTGACGATTTGAAAACGTCCTCTCGACTCCGATACCGACGTCCCTTCGCGGAGCAGAGATTTCTCCTGGTTCATCGCCACCAAGCTTGGCCGATCTCCCTCGACCGCAGAAGCGCTCGAGGAGAGACGCAAAGCTGGCCAATTGCTCGCTACGACCAGAGCCCCCACAATCATGATCATCCATACGGAGGGCGCATACATGGATCGCGCCAACAAGCGTCGTAATCGTGTCATGATTTCGGTAAGACCAACGCGTGCAGTGACATCACTCCGCCTACGGTCAGCAGCACAAACCCGAGCCAGGGTGGGTGCTTGAACGTCTTCTTGGGAGCGGGAGCGACCTGCATAAACGTATTGGTTGCAGCCCCGTTCGCATCAGCGACCTTCGCTTGTTTGGCAATGCGATGCAAGGCACGAGTACTCGTCTCGTTCAGTACGAAGCTATCAACCATCCGGAACTGGAGTCCGAGCAAGAACAGAATGACTCCAATCATGAAGTAGCGATTACGATCGAGCGCCATGGTTCGCTCCGCTGGCAGGTAGGGAAATCAAAAGAATCCGCACCTGAGAGATTCGTCAATCGCAGCCCCGCCTCTAAAAAGATTCTCTGAGGCTTCCGGACGTAACGACTAGGGCCAGTCTTAACCACAATACCGTTCAACGAAGGTAGTGGAAGTTGCCAAAC
The DNA here is from genome assembly GCA_025459275.1 of Pirellula sp. Taxonomy (GTDB): domain Bacteria; phylum Planctomycetota; class Planctomycetia; order Pirellulales; family Pirellulaceae; genus JBKCUI01. Next base: position 12,609 of record JALOQW010000035.1, on the reverse strand, counting down.
TTCCCGATGCTCAAGGATCTTTGGCAAGATCCACTACATTAGCTCAAGGATCTTTGGCAAGATCCACTACATTAGCTCAAGGATCTTTGGCAAGATCCACGACGTTAGGTCGGTTCGTTGAACCGTATTGGTATTAACCAGCGGGCCCAGTTCTAAGAGGCCACTGCAGCCTTGCGAATCGAGTGGTTCAGCCGGCTCTTCGTACGAGCAGCCTTGTTCGGGTGGATGATGCCCTTGGCCGCGGTTTGGTCGAGAAGCTTGCAAAGGGCAGAAAACTGCGTTCGAGCCACATCAAATTCCTTGGCTGCGACCGACGAATTCAGTTTCTTGATGCTCGTCTTCAAAGTACTTTTTGCGGCGCGGTTTCGAGCGCGACGTTGGAGCGACTGTCGAAGCCGCTTCTTGGCACTCTGGATATTTGGCACGTGAACAACTCCTCAATTCAGCTTGGTTTCGGTACCGCCGCACACCCGGGACGATGGTATCGGTTAAAAACGGGCCCTAATGATGCCGAGCCAAGGCCCCTTTGTCCAGTGCTCTTTTGCGGGACGCTGGCTCCAATCAGGTCGAATTCCAGCCCCAATTTGCGGTGTTGAACCGACCGTTGGGCTCGGTTGCCCCCAAAGTGTCACCGGACCAGCGCCCCTGCTCGGTCGGGTTTACCCTTGAAATCGGAAAATCCCGTGCATCCGAACGGGAAAACTTGACCGGAATTGTCGTGCCTGGGCCCGGGAGATAGCTAGAATCTATGGGTCGGGTGAATTAATGTAGAAGTGGTTTATCGCACGTCGCCCCTCCTCGTTTCTCGTCGGAGTCATCGTCCGGAATGTCAAACTACGTATCGCTTGACGAAGCCGCAAAGATTTTAGGTATCACGACTGATGAATTGATCGATATGCGATCGCGCGGCGAGATCTTCGGGTACCGGGATGGTACTAGCTGGAAATTCAAGAAAGAGGAAATCGACCGCGTCCAAGACGAACTCGGTGGAGATGCCCTCGATGAAGAAGCTGGCGGATCGTCGGTCCTCGTCTCGGAAAGACAGGTCGGACCTGCAGGCAGCAAATCTGGAAACACCATTGGCAAAGGAGCCGGGAGTGATGTATCCCTCGACTCCGATCTGCGTCTGACAGGTGATGAAGGATCGGCGGGCAGCGATGTCGCGCTGGTTCCAGACCCCGCAAGCGACAGCGGCGTCAAGCTCGTTCAACGCAACAAGCCCACAGGTTCGGAAGGAAGCGGCATCAGATTGGACGCTGAAACACGCGAAGGTGGATCCGACGAAGTGGATTTGGGGAGCGATCTCAAACTGATGGATGAGTCCCCTGACGCAAGTGGAATTGACCTCTTGAAGGGCTCTCCGGATTCCAACGTTCTGGATTCTCAATTGACGGGTAAAGGTGGTTCCTCCAAGAGTGGACCAAAATCGGGCACCGGAAGTGGGAGTCTGGATCTGGGCGGCGATCTCGAACTCGCCAAAGATGACGAAGATGACCTCGTGCTCGGCTCCGACTCGGGTGTAGGCCTTGGTTCCGAAAGCGGCATCAACTTGATGAGTCCATCGGACAGCGGACTCTCTCTCGAAGACGAACCTCTCGACTTGGCCGGTACCGGCATCTCCGGTTTGGACCTCGGCGGTGAAGTAGGATCGGGCACAGGCAGTGGCGCTGGAAAATCTGCGGTAGGAAGTGGAGTCGGATCTGCTCTAGGTAGCGGTGCCTTGGTCGACTTCCAGCAGGGCGAAGAATTTCAGCTAACCCCATCGGGAAGTATCGAGACCGATGACGACAGCAGCTCTCAAGTCATCGAACTCGAAGACTCCTCGAGCTTCGGCGACGTTGGCATGCCTGATTCCGATTTCGGCGCGGTGCAAGAAGCAGGTATGGGCGAAGGCGGATTCGACGATATGGCTCTTGATGGAGCCGCAGGAGCGGTAGCCCTTCGTGGCTCACCCGAAGTCCCCTATACCGGACTTCAAGTAGGGATGCTCGTCGTGATTCTGCTCCTCATGGGGCTCGGCGGAATCCTAACCACCGACATCCTTCGAAACTTGTGGGCATGGGACGGAGAGACCGATTACTCCACTGGCCTGACCTCGATGCTCGTGAAAGCCATCGGCGGTTCATAGCCAGGATTCGGATCGCGACGTCATGGCGGACTTGGAAACACCTTCCGAAGAACAGCTCGCGAGACTGCGCTCTCGCGCTGCTCCCCGACGACGTAGCGAAGTCCCCAAGGACGTCGTCAAAGCTCTCAAGAATGGTTGGATCGAGTCCAAGAATTTGGTCGAATGGCTGGTCGTGGATCGAATCCATCTCTTGAATCGTTTATCCCAGGAATGTGGATGGACTCTGGATACCAGCGATCGCAATTGGATGAAATCCATCCAACCATTATCATCGCTCAAACAGTCTCAAGAAATCGGACGATGGCTTCCGGGGCATGTCACCGTCGGTGATGATCACTACCAACATATGGTCCATCATCCGAGCGACATCGTCCGTGAATGGTCCGCTCTTTTGGTCGGGGCCACTCCAGGACTCTCGTTCGCAAAGCGATTGGCGTGGATTAAGACGCAAGCGGACGACAACAACGCGGGTACCCGTGAACTGGCCTGGTTGGCAATTCGACCGTACGTGGTCGAAGATCCCGTGGATTCTGTTCGGCGACTGGTACCATGGACTGGTAGTCGCAATGAACGACTCCGCCGCTTCGCAAGTGAAGTGACCCGACCTTGCGGAGTATGGTGCGCGCATGTTCCTCTCCTGAAACTGGAGCCGGAAATTGGCCTCCCGGTCCTCGAGCCACTTCGCTCCGATGACTCGAAATACGTCAGCAATTCGGTTGCGAACTGGCTCAACGACGCAAGTAAATCCCAACCGGCATGGGTCCGCAAAATCACAGAACTCTGGCTGAAAGCGTCTCCAACCCCCGAAACGCAGAGGATCGTGCATCGGGCCCTGCGAACCATCGGCCGATAGAACCACTCCGTTGGAATCTCTTTCGTGGATTGTTTCGTTGACGCGAACGAGGATAATCTATCTCTCGTGTTCGACGTCTATGCTTCGTTTCCCTGCATCGTGTGAGCTCATCATGGCCAAAAAGAAATCAGCAACCAAAGGCAAAAAGAAAACCACTGGCCGCATCGTCATGCGAACCGGAGAAGCGCTGGTCGAGTCCACCCAAGCGTGGTCGGCTGCAGAACCAGAAGTCGTGATCGGAGCACTCGATGGCCCGGTCGGTTACGCAATCGCCAACATGATTGGCAACCAATCCAAAGGGCACTCCAAGATCTATGCGATCCTGAATTGCGACGTTCAAGTCCGCCCCGTGACGGTCATGGTCAGCAAGGTCACCGTCAACAACGAGAAGTACACCAACATCTTGATGGGGACCGTACAGGCTGCGATTGCCAACGGTGTTCTCGATGCCGTACGCGAAGGTCACATCCCAAAGAATCTAGCGAACGAGCTCGGCATCATCGTCTCGGTGTGGCTTGATCCATCCATCGTCAACGAAGATTATCATCCCGAAGTCCTCTTCAAGACCAATCGCGAAGCGACCACGAAAGCCATCGCCAAAGCCATGAACAACGAACCGAGCAACGATTGGCTCCTCAAGAATCAAGACTCCGTGCAACACTGCTTCCACCAAATGGCGCTGGATAAGCAGCTCTAAGCTGCACAGTAACCTCACCTTCCGTAGCCATCGTCGATTTCCGTAGCCACCGTCGCCAGACGGTGGATCGCGCGCCCATCCACGGCCTAGGCGGCCATGGCTACGAACAGCGCGCCCATCCACGGCCTACGCGGCCATGGCTACTCGCGAGGTTGACTACGCAGAAACGCGATGAGGTCGTTGAGGCCTTGCGGGCCGAGCTCTTGCAACATGCCTTCGGGCATCAGCGACTTGCCGGTGGTAGTCCAGGTCTCAATCGAGGTTCGGGGGATACGCACCAAAGCGTTTTGCGCGGTCGTGATCTCGATGAAGTCTGACCCTTGGGCCGTTAGTATTCCAGCAAATACTTCGTCGTCGTCGGTTCTGACTTGATGCTGCTCGTACTTCGGATCCATGTCCCGACTTGGTTCAGCAATCGCCATGGCAATCGCTTCATTCGGTCGAACTCGATAAGACTCGAGCGAAGGAGCGAGTTCCGTACCGATTCCATTCACACGATGACATGCAGCGCACCATTTGCGAAAATTTGCTTCGCCGACCGATGCGTCACCTGGCTGGTTCCACGCCTCACGATAAGGGGCAGATTCTTGCTCCCATGATATCGATACCACAGGCGCCCATTGGGCAACGCGTCGTAGGATATCGTCTTGCCCCAATCCTCGTAGCGATTGCCATACCCACACTGGTATTTGTTTCGGTTCCAGGGGGCCTGACTCGATGCGATTCAGCAGCAAACGGGCACCAGACGCGTTTCGGACCAACTGTTGCAACACTGTCTGCCGAACCGGTGGAGGCAATCCTTCCCAACGATCCATCACCATCGCTTGCAACGACGGATCACTCGCTGTCCAGAACTCAATCGCAGCTTGTTGGTTTTCGACAGTTGCCTCTCCATCGAGCATGTGTTGCAGCGCTTTCTGCTTCTCTTCGGTAGGCAAGATCGCCAGCAACCGCAGTGCATCCGGCGACGCATTTTCTTCGTGCATAACCGGAAGAACGAACTTCCTGACAAGCCGTTCGACCTCGTGCTTCGCATCCGGATCGGTGATCTGTCGCCGATGAACGAGTCGACTGAGGCTCACCAGCCACGGCGCCTTCAATTCGAAATGCGAATCTTTCTCCAATGTGTGCGCGATCCATTCGGACAGCTGTCTCGCTTGATGCAACTGAAACAAGGCTGCATCCCACCAGCCTTGGATCGCATCTTGAGGGAGGTTTTCAGAACTTGTTTTGGCTAGAACACGATCAGCAAAGTATCGGGCGGCTTCGCCTTGAATGGCGTATTCGACGGCTGCACGTATTTCCTCACAATCCCAATCATTGTGGATCCAACTCGCGGTCAGCCCGACTCGCAGCTCCGGATCCGTCACCCATGAGCGAGATCGAACACATGCCACCATGCGCACCTCGAGATCTTGCTCATTGGACAACTGCTGCAGCCCTTGTTGCCGCTCTGCATCCGGAATGGCATCCAGAAATCGAGGCGACAAAATCAAGGCCCACAGTCGCACCTTCGGATGTGCATCCTTCAGTAGGTCCAACCACGTCGCGGAATCCATGCTTCCAGGAACAGCAGCGAGAACGGACAAGGCATGCAATCGGGCGAATGGGGAAGAATGCGAGGCAGCCATGGCTCGTAACGCCGGGATCCCTTGCGGATCCTGGCCGAGGACCAATCGCAAGGAAGCGGTTTCGCGATGCCAACCGTTGGGATGACTGAGCGTCTTGATCTTTCGGATGCTCGATCGTTTCACGCGCCATATCCACGATGTAGAGACATCCGTCCGGACCATGCGCAAACTGAACAGGCCGAAACCACGTGTCCTTGCTGCGCACAAACTCCGTGTTCTCATCGATTCGCTCACCCTTGTAAGCCAACTTGTCGGGGCGAAGCAATTTTCGATGAACAAGGTTGCTCCCTACATCCGCGACCACGGCCACCATCCTTTCCGATTCCGGCCATTGGTCACCATCGTAAATCGTGACTCCTGTAGCTGATGTAAAATAGCCGCTGGCACGCCCTCCACCTTCCAATAAACCAATCGATGCACCGGAGAGCCGCATTTGGGTGCGAAGGGTACGCCATGGCTCGACGGGGGACAGTCGAAAAACTTCAGCCTGTGGGCCATCGACCGCGATCGAACGACGCCATGCAATGCCTCGCGACAAGAGTGTATCCGTAAGTTCAGGCAGGTACCATGCGACGACTTGCTGCAAGTGATCGCTGTTGCTGGTAACGAATCGATCTCCCCATGGACTGAAGTCCATTCCGTGTTGTCCATACCCGACCACGTCGTACAGCGAACCGGTTATGACATCGATGGCCACGTCTCGGCCTGAGACTTGTCGAGGGGCCTTATCAACGCGGATTCGCGAGCTGTCAGGCGCGGTTAGCAACCCGCCGTTGGAACTCGTCGAGAGGTGCATTCGGCTGTCCAGCCCCCACCGGAACGAGTTGGCTAGCCCTTGCACATTTTGTCGTCCGAAACCTTCAAGAAGAATTTGTGGCGACGCGAGCAATCCAGAAACGGGAGTTGTTGAGATGAGATTGGGGGGAGCTGCCACCCAGACGTCGGCTCCCACCTTGGTGATGGCCGTCGGCCATGACAGATCGCTCAAGATGATTTCACTTTCGTCCATCAATCCATCGTGGTTCGTGTCGCGAAGTCGCGTCACGCGTCCGAGTGCTTCATGCTCTTGTTCGCTGTAGTCGATCATTTCCACCACAAACAAGTCGCCGGCCGCATCGAACTCCATTGCGACGGGACTCGACACCAATGGCTCGCTGGCCACTAATTCAACGGCAAATCCTGGTTGCGTTTCGATCGCTTGCATCGCATCACGGAGCGGGATGGCCGGCAGGCGCTCCAGGTGCAACGGTTCCTGAGCGATCATCGAAACGGAACTCGCGCACCCCACCAAGCCGCCTACCAAAAGGCCCGAGAATATTCTTGTCATGGTGAAGGAGTCACTCCAAGCAATACGAACCGCAAAGCAGAGGGGAGTCGTTCGGCCCATGCGGTTTCACGATGTTCCGCTCCATCGACAACGCTGACGTGAAGCTGAAGCTGCTTTCCACCGCGATCTGTCAAAATCTTAGCAAGTTCTTGGATTCCTTCGATCAATAGGCCGCGTCCTGCCTCTGAGGACCCTTCGCGGGTTCCCATATCGATCCACAGGCGTATCGGTGGATTGGCCTTCGTGGATGGAGACCATGACTTCGCTGCTTGAATGGCCGCTCGGTCCCCCCAAAAGAGCGAGGGTGACATCGCGATTCCATTGCCGAATACATCACTTCGGTTCGTCATTGCATGCAGGACCATCAGTCCTCCTAACGAAGAACCCACAAGCGTGGTGTGTTGAGGTTCAGCAAGGGTTGGGAATTGAGCATCGATCCACGGTTTGAGTTCATCAGCGAGGAATCGCAAATACATGTCGGCTTTCCCACCAACTTGTCTGCCATTCAATGAGTGAACCGTTGGCGTATACTCGTCCATGCGATTGGGAGAGTTGTCGATAGCGACCAGGATCGCAACGCCCCCTGCGGCCAATTTGGTGGCATCAACGGTAGGCTCGCGAGCCAATTCCGAGGCCGCTTCATCCGCTTTCCATTCAGATCCAAATGCCGAGCGCGCCGAGTCGAATACGTTTTGTCCATCGAGGAAGTAAACGACGGGGAAGCGAATATCTGATGAAGATTGAAACTGCGGAGGAAGCCAGACCGTAATGCGGCGTTCCCCGCCCAAAATCTCGCTAGAGAAGGATCGCCAACGGATGTCGCCGATAGCCGTGTTGATTCGAGAGGCTACAGGTTTTGCCCATGCCGCGATTCGTACTTCGATGGTCGCATCCTGTTCAACCGTCAATCGACGGTTCGTGATTTCCGCGCCGTCGAGAGATTTTTCGACGCTGGCCCAACTGCCTCGTGTGAACTTGTACTCCAAGCGGGTCCCCACAGGGAGTGATAACGTTGCCTCGTATTTGCCTGATTCGTTTCGTTGCAGACGAAATACGTTGGGTTGCCAGGGTCCAAGGGCATCGACGTTCCCTGCCATGAACAACGAAGTCTCTTTAGTCGTCCCTTCGGGCACATCGACCACGAATCGCAACGTCGCATCGTCGCTCGATTCCCCAAGCGCGATCCCAACACCCTGGCAGGCGATCCAACAGCAGACAAACACCGTGACAAACCATCGCGGACTTGAATTGCACACGGAGAGGAGATTTTTGAAACACTGCATAATGGAGAAAACAAAGAAAAACAACAACTCAAGTTACCGATACCCAGTTCTCGATTATAGCGATCCGCCAAAATGGCATATGTGATGACACAACCCTACCGAGGATTACTTAGTCGCAGATAACTCAACTGATATCGAGCACTTGAGCGGGCGCAGCCCGTTTGGATCATTCCAAGCCTGCAACACTCTTTCCTTTTTTGTTTGGTGTCACGCGATATCGATGAGGATCGACTAGAGCAACTCATGCGTTAAACAGAAGGTTCTGTACCAAGAGGAGAAGGATTTGCGTTGGCCCTCAAGCCTATCGAGCAGCCGATGATCTGGCAGGTCGGTGGGTGGAGCGCACTCACATCCTTAACTGGGTTGTTTCCGCAGCCGGACCGCATTACATTGACTGAAGACGGGATTTGCTACATTTGGCGCCAAAGTCTTTTCTGGCAGCTTTTTTCAGGCTCGATCCATGCGTTATGACGAGACCCTCTCGACATCTCTTTCGCTTCTTAACCATGCCCGACAGCGCGAACAAGCTGCGTGGAAGGAGTTGGTCCGCATCTACGGTCCTCTCGTTTTAGAGTGGTGCAGGCAACAGGGGGTGCGGGGATCCGACGCCGAAGATATCGTGCAAGAAGTCTTCCTGGCCGTGGCCAACCATCTCGACCGATTCGGCGAACGATCGGGCAAGAAGAATTTTCGTGGGTGGCTGTGGACCATCGTTCGATCCAAGGTGATGGATCATTTGCGGCGCCAACGAAGGATTCCGCTCACCGTCGCAGATTCGATTTGCGACCATGCTTGCGATGGAGACAACTGGAATACCGAGGAACGGAGCAGTCTGGATGCGCATCGGGATATCGCAGTCTTGGTATCCCGTTCTCTGATTCACATCCAGCAAGATTTCTCGGAACAAACCTGGTCAGCGTTCTGGCGCATCACGGTGTTGGGGGAATCCCCGAGCTCCGTTGCCCAGGACATGAAGATGACGCCAGCTGCCGTATGCATGTGCCGATCTCGCGTGCTTCGGCGGCTTCGGGAAGTTCTTCCCGATTGTCCCTAGGGACGCCAATCCTTTTTACTTTTTTCGCGTGAATGCAAAACGTTTAACTTCTTGAGTGGATCCCAAGCTACTCCAGGGCCGTCTCGGCCCGTCACGCCTTGAATGAAGGATTCCCCATGCCGCATCGAGAATTCGACACCCGGTGCCCTAATGCCGAAGTCTTGCGCAGCTACCTGGCAGGACAAGGGGATGCAGATCGCCTGTCTGCGGTCGATAACCATTTGCTAACCTGCCAGCCTTGCCAACATCATATTGAACAGCTTGGTAAACAATCGGACACCATGACGCGACTGATCCAAGAGGTTTCGAAGATTCCACCTGTTCAGATGCCGCGAGAGCTGGCACAGTCCCTCGACGCACTCGCCCCTCAAGTCTCGCCTCCCCCAGCTTCGGAACCGATGCAGATCCGGGATTACCGAATCATGGAGCCGATCGGCGAAGGGGGGATGGGCAACGTTTTTCGAGCGATTCATCTGAAGTTGAATCGGGCGGTTGCGATCAAGGTTCTACGCGATGATCGCCTCCATTCGCCGGAAGCCATTGCCCGTTTTGAGCGAGAGATGAAGGTGATTGCTCAATTGGAGCATCCTCAGATCGTGCGAGCCCTCGATGCGGGGGAGCATGAAGGTCAACAGTATCTCGTGATGGAACTGCTCAGCGGTATCGACCTGGGGCAATTGTCTCAAAGAATCGGTCCGTTGGCGATCGCGGATGCGTGCAGAATCGTCTTCCTGGCAGCATCGGCGTTGAAGTATGCCCATGATCGGAAGATCCTTCATCGCGACGTCAAGCCTTCCAATCTTCTCGTGACGACCGACGGTGACGTGAAGTTGCTGGATCTCGGTTTGGCCCAGTTCTTCGAGTTCCCATCGGAACCGAATCTATCCGGTACCGATCAAGCAGTCGGGACGCTCGCCTACATGGCCCCGGAGCAACTCTCGCGTCGAGACGATGTCACGACCAAAGCCGATATCTTTAGTCTCGGAATGACCTTCTATGAAATCGTCACGGGGCAGCGTCCTTCCGATCGACACAATCTGACCTCACTCCGGACCGAGTTGGAACAATCCCGTCCCGATCTGGATCCTCCCCTTCGCATGCTGATCGGATCCATGGTCGCTCGCGATCCGGTTGAACGACCCTCATCGATGCAAGAGGTCATGCATCGACTGAATCCCTCTACAGAAAACGCAAATCTTGTATCGCTGGTCCAGCATTCCTCGCAGTGGAAAGATTCGAAAGAAGGTGAAACCATGGCAAACAGTGCATTGTTAACGGCACCGTCGATCGCGCCCCATGTTCCTGTGGATGGAGCCAAGGCACTTCGTTGGCTTGCGGTCGCCGCTTTGACGACAGTCGTGGCTTTATCCGGGCCAGGACTATGGAGATGGCGATCGCAGTCGTTGCTCGAGGATGAGCCAACCCCTGGCGGAGTTTCGTTGCTCGAAGATCCACCGCCGGTGACGACTGGGGATGTGGAGATCAGCCCATTGGGGGATGTGGCAAGGCAACTCCTGGAGGATGGGGCCGTTGTTTTTTGGAATGCAAAGACGCTGACAAATATCCAGGCCCTCGATGGAATCAACTCGCTGGATCCTGGTACCTACTCGATTCGCTTCGATGCCCCTGAAGAGTTGGAGTCCCTTGAAGACATCATCGTATCGAAAGGGGGACTTCGAAAGATCCAACTAACCACGGCCCTGAAACAAGCCTTTCAACATCCTCCTATCCCCAGCAAAGTGAACGCGTATAGCACTTATCACGGGACTATTTGGCATAACTTATGGAAGAAGGACACGGACGTTCCCTACACAGTCCGACTTCAAGTCATGAACCTTGAGCAATTGGAATCAGGCGTACCTACCCTTTGGCTCAAGATTGAAGTCACCACGCAACATGCGTCGGGCGACTATGCAGAAACCGGATACTTGAAGATGGATGAAAACCGTTGGCGTGAGGAGAATCGGTTTGACATCATCGAAGGATATGTTCGCGCATCTGGAACGGCTTTCACTCCGTACGACAAGTCCTCGGGATCCAACACGATGGTGGTTCCCTTCGATCCAGAAGTTGATCAACTGAAGAGGTTGGCCGGAGAAGCGATCCCTTCGGAACGATTAAGCATCCAAGATTTCCTATGTCTTTTCTTTGGCGATGAGCGGATGGCAGCCGCAGCGGAACCCATCCGAAAGCTGCGTGCAGAACTGGCGAAATCCGGGGATCGTCATACATGGATCGGGCCTGTGACAGGCAGCAAAGGGGATGTCCCATGTTACATCGTGAGCTCCCGAAGTCGACATGCTTCTCCCCGCTTGCCAGGATACTTCATGGCACGTAACAAATCCGAGCCCTTCGGTTTCGTACGATTGGAGGCCAACACCCCAATGCTCAAAGCCCTTTGTGTCAGCAAAAGTACTGGGACCGGCGTCTCATTGAATTGGGAATCCGAGTTGGAGCGTCTCAAGAAAGACGCGACCAACCCGCCATCCATAAACCCATCCAAACTGGCATGGCATCAAGCATCGATCCCCACGGAAAGAGCCATCGCCAACTGGCGAGGGGTGATCACGTTGGGGAGCCAACCGCGACAAATGATCCAGGTTACCGCAGTCTCGCTGGATACGGAACAATGCGACGACGTGATTTGTCGCTGGATCGAGCTGGAGGTCTCTAGCAGCATGGAGGGTGGGCAAGCCACTCACTGGGAAGCCGCACGTCTCCTCGTAGATGAGCAAAACTATCGAAACTTTGGGGACTTGGACATCAAGAAAGGTTGGCTCGCGTTCGGGAAAAAGGACTATGTCATTCCGTTTCCGAAGGATCGCGATTTGGACAAAATTATTGAGCAACGTCTGATCCTGTTCGAAGACCCGAAGTTCCAACGATTTGGAATCGTGGACCTGCTGTCCATGCTTTTCAGCGCTGATTGCACACCTCGATCATCCTTGAGCGACCTGAGAGACGCAATGCCGGGCTACCGTCAAGGCGAAAGCCCTCAGCGTAGCGCCGAGCGAATTGCGTTGCCAGGAGGGGAGACCGTACCCGGCGAGTCATGGGATTCTCCCGAAGGCTCACCCGCCAGGTACCGAATTCGCAAATCGAGCCGTACTCCGTTCAATCTTATCGACGTCTCATTCAACCTACCCTCGAAAGCTAGTATCTCGCTGGAACTCGGTGAACATGTCTTGCTTAAGGACCGCCCTTACAAGTCCCTCCTTTCGTCCGAAGCAGCACTGAGCACGCGTGAAGATGAGACGGCACGACGTTTGAAGGAATTGGAACTGACGAACAAGAACTCGCGGGTCTGGACATGGACACATCAAGACCGAACCTACAAAGCGTATGCAGAGTACGGAGGTACCACAAAATGGGTCGATGCCGTACATGAAACATGGAACGTTACGGTCATCCTCCGAGATCGACGTGGAAGCGAAATCCTGGTACGAAGTGGAGATTTGTCACCCGACGATTGGATATGGGCACGCAATGGTCGATATTGGGATACGTTTAAGGTAAACAATGAGCCGCAACAGAGGCTATTGATCCAGGACAAGAACGACACCTTAGTCTTTCAGAAGCGCAACTCCGAACAACAAGAGATTCGGAGCTTCGATAGCCTCTTTGAGTCGGACGAAA
>JALOQW010000311.1 GCA_025459275.1 Pirellula sp. | reverse complement strand
TAACCGGTGGTGGCGCCCCAACGTGAGTGGGGCTTACCACCGGCTAATGGCTTGAATCCCTTCGGGATAACGTCGGATCCATCATTTGTGTAGCGAGCAGCGTGGAATGGTAGTCTCCCAGCACCACGCAGATTCTGTCACCCCTTCGGGGTTTGGGGTTCGATGTGGACGTGGACCCGGACCTTACGGTCCGGGCTAAAGTTCTGTCGGTCCTCCGGACCTGCAGCCGGTGCCGATCGATGGCGAACGTTGCTGACGGCATCGAACCCGTACATGTCACTTATGGAGCTAAGTGACACTGTCGATTTGAAGCGACGAAACATAGAAACTCGAAATGCTTCGTCCGCGCTGGATGCCAGATCCTGAGTCACCGCTGGATCCACAACACGGAAAGAATGACGTTTAGCCGTGAGGGCGAATGAACTTGATCGGGATGTCGCTGTGCGGGTTTTCGAGGACGATACCGATCTTACCTTCGAGTAAATCATCGAGATCGCGTCCAACGATGTCGGCACGCCATCCGCGTAGCAACGCTGGCGGGTGTGTTTGATCCGCATCCCGGTCGAGGCGGTACAACACAAAATCGCGCAAATCATCCGACGTTGCAACCAACATGGGCGCAATATGTTGGTGATGACAAATGAAGGCCATGGCTGCGGACAAGAACTGGGTCAGCATGCTCGCCGGTTGACCTTTTCCGTATCGATGTTTACGAGGCCAATTGGGAGGCGGATGCTGAATCGCTTCTTCGATGATATCGGTGAGTTCCGGAATCAGTTGCCGCGTGTTGCGATATTCCATTCCTCGTAAGGAAGCCACTCGCCGCGGGTCCGCGGAACCGCGGCGCGCCAATTCAATGATCAGATCATCGCGCAGGATCTTTCGCGGTGGGATGTTGCGTTGCCGTGCCTTTGCGTCGCGCCAGTTCCACAAACCGCGAGCAATGCTTAGCGATTTCCCAGAAAGTGCAGAAACGCCACTGAGGCGATGCCAGTTTTCGCTCGATTCGATGTTGGACAGCTCCTCTTGTTTCAGCTGTGTTTCCTCCATCAACCAGGTCAAACGACCATGCTTGTGCAATCGTTCCGAGAGACTTTTGTAGATGCGTACCAGATCCCGAACGTCCTGGGCTGCGTATTCGAGCTGTTGCCGAGAAAGTGGTCGCTGTCTCCAATCGGAACGAGTTTCTTCCTTGTCGAGCGTCCGACCCACCACGCGCTGCACGAGCTTGCCGTACGACGCTGGGTACTCATACCCGAGGAATCCAGCCCCAATCTGAATGTCGAACAGGTTTGGAATGAGCTTGCCCGTCGCGCGGTAGCAGAACAGAATCTCTTCACGGCCCGCGTGCACAACGACTGTTCGATCGGGATCGACCAGGAGCTCCCAAAACGGAGCCAACTGTTCACATTCCAGAGGATCGATGATCGCGATCTGATTCTCCGTCGCGACCTGGATCAAGCACAGGAGCGGGCGATAAGAATCCTCGGCCACGAACTCCGTGTCGAATGAAATCAGAGACTCTTTCGCAAGATCCTGGCAGAACTGCTGGAGGGCGGACTCTGTTCTGATATAAAGGAAATCGGTAGCCAACCCCAAAACCTGTCTAACACGACCCGTGACGCGACTCTCGAAAGCCGAAGTTTTAACCGCTAAGTCTCCCAGCGACAACGACGCTCGAGGGTCTGAACCGCATTTTCACTATTGCGGACTGCTGGTCAGCGCTGCGAATTCGGAGGAATGGAACTTGGCCAGCCAGGAAGGGGTCCCATGGATCGATCTGAAGGATCCCGCCCGCGGGGCTCTCGGCAAGCCAAACCTGGAACTTGCGACCGCATTTGCAGCCAGCATGCGCAATCAGAATCAACCTCGCTGGAGTATTGCGGGGGGCGAGTTGTCCGAATGGGATTGCGATTCGGATCAGGCTTACTGCCGAATTCTGGGTTCCACTGGCCATATCAAGTGGGCATTGGCTGGCTGCGAAGGAAGGTTTCCTTGGCAGGAACAGCTCGGACGATCCATTGCCTACTTGGCGTTCCCGCAACAAGCCATTCTTGTCCACTATGCAGACCATCTGGAATGCCAGGCTCCCGACTGGGAATCGGTCCTGTCTGCAGCACACCGCATGGGGACGCGGTACGTCTTGATCGATACGGGATTGAAGAATGGACGTGGTTTGCTCGACCATCTGTCACCGACTCGATTACGGCAACAAGTGACACAAGCCAATCGACTCGGACTCGAGGTTGCCATTGCCGGTGCACTGGGACTCGAGCAGATCCCTTTAGGGCAGTCCATCGGAGCCGCTTGGGTCGGAGTCCGGGGGGCGGTCTGCTCCGATGCAGGCAGAACCTCACCATTCTGTCAGGAAAAACTGCAGCAAGCCGTCGCAATTGTCCGAGGGTCTGCTACAACAGACGAGCGAAGGGAAACGCACCATGTCATCGGGTAGCTATCGCGGATTACCAACGGGCGTTATTCGACAGGGAAACCGAGTGGTCGGATGTATCGTCATGCCCGAGGATGGAGAGGATGAAGAAGTGTTCATCCGCGAATTCAATCACTGCTACGGACAGTTGCGAATGTCCGTTGCCGCCAATCCTGCGACACCTGCTACCAAGCCCGTAACGACCGATCCTCATACCTTTCAGATCCCTGCTTGGTTCCGCCACGTGTGGCATTCGGTGCATCCCAGAGAAGATACCAAACCCACCACGCCTTAGCCGCCAACGGAACACTTCGGCGCATTGGGTCGTTCATTAACGCCTCTTCCATGAACAATCAACCCTACGGTGTACCCACGCAACATTGGCCTCCGAAGCTGACGTATTGGTGGTACTACGCAGCCAGGCCTTGGCGAAGAAATGCGATTCGAAAGCAGAAATTCGTAAAGATCGACGTGGACGGGCTCGAGCATCTTCGAACGGTACTCGATCAAGGTTACGGGGTCATGATCACTCCCAATCACTCTTTCCATTGGGACTCCTATTGCCTTCTCGAAGCTTCAGATCGATTAGCCACCCCTTTCTATATCATGACAGCCTGGCAAGTATTCGCCTTGAGCGGCTGGTTCGAGCGAGAATCGATGCAACGCTGCGGCTGCTTCAGTGTCGATCGCGAGGGAACAGACATGCAATCGATGAAGACTGCCGTCGATATCTTGCAGAAGCGTCGAGAGCCGCTGGTCATTTTCCCCGAAGGAGATGTCTACCATACGAATGATCGCCTCACACCTCTTCGCGATGGCGCCGCCGCCATGGCTTTGATGGCTGCTCGCAAATCCGAACGACCCGTCTGCATCGTTCCGACGGCGATCAAACGTTGGTATCTCGATGACCCGTCCCCCAGCATGCTCGCAACGGCAGAACAACTGGAACGTCGATTGTTCTGGCGTCCCAATGAAGACGTTCCGTTGGTAGAGCGGATTCTCAAAATCGCCGACGGTGTGCTGGCACTCAAAGAACTGGAGCGGTTTGGTGCCACACACCAAGGGGAATTGCCCAAACGGATCACTCGACTAGCCGATGCGATCCTCGATCAGGCAGAAGAAAGATACGGGCTGGCCCCAGCCAAAGGGATGCTCCCTGAACGGGTTAAGGAAGTCCGCAAACGGATCATCCAACTCCGTTCGGAGAGCGAAGGTAATGCGAACGAGTCTCAGAAAAAACAGTGGCATGTTGATATGGAAGACATGTTCCTGGTCACGCAGCTGTACAGTTACCCGGGCGATTACTTGATCGAGAAGCCAACCTGGGAGCGTCAGGCGGAAACATTGGATAAACTAGAGGAGGATGTGTTGGGCGCAACCTATCCTTCTCCACGAGGACGATTGGCCGTACAGGTTCGCCTTGGGGAACCGATCGAACTGCCCCAAGGCAAAGACAAGAAGCTGACTCCTTCCGATCTGACGCGAACGATCCAACAGAGCATTCAATCGATGTTGGATTCACTCAACTTAGAGCACGAGCAGCAGACGGGCGATCTTCACCGCAATCCCTAAATCCATAAGGGCCCATCGCATCGTGTTCCGATTGGATCAAGTTTCCAAGAGCTTTGGCGATCTGACCGTTTTGCAGCCAACGACACTTGCGTTTGAAACAGGCAAGTCGACCGTGCTGATTGGACCGAGCGGTTGTGGCAAGAGCACGCTTCTGCGATTGCTGGTCGGACTAATCCAACCCGACTCTGGCACCATCTGGTTCGATGGAATCGAAATGACGTCGAATAACATGCTCGAGATGCGGCGACGCATGGGTTACGTAATCCAAGATGGAGGCCTCTTCCCTCACCTGACCTCAGCGGAAAACGTCGGCCTGATGGCTCGTCATTTGCTTTGGCCCAAAGAACGTATTCGCAAACGCGTCGAGGAACTCGCGGATCTCACCCGCCTGCCCCGTACAGCCCTTGATCGATACCCGACGCAGATCTCAGGTGGCCAGCGACAACGCGTTGGGATCATGCGAGCGTTGATGCTCGATCCACCTGTCATGTTGCTGGATGAACCGATGGGGGCATTGGATCCGCTAGTGCGTTACGATCTCCAAGAGGATCTCTTAAAGATCTTTCGGACGCTCAATAAGACTTCGATCACGGTCACGCATGATATGGGAGAAGCAGGTTTTTTTGGTGACCGCGTCATCATGCTTGGCGAAGGACAGATCGTGCAAGATGGCCGACTGAGCGACATGATCCGGAGCCCTGCAAACGATTTTGTGACCCGGTTCGTCAATGCGCAGCGTTTACCGACGTTGCAGGAGGCGAAGTAGCGTCATGCGCAACGTCATACCCCTCCAAAGGATACTTTGGATCACCCTCGTAGGCTGTGCGTTTACTTCAACGGGAGTGAGCGCGCCGCCTGAAGTGAACATCGGCTCGAAAGCTTTCACCGAGTCGGTGATCCTCGGCGAAGTCGCCTCGCATTTGGCCCGTCATGCAGGAGCGGAGGTTCGCCACCGAGCGGAGTTGGGGGGGACTCAGATCCTTTGGAACGCGTTGACCTCCGGCGAGATCGATGCCTATGTCGAATACACGGGCACGATCCGCGAAGAGATTTTGGCGGACGCGGCGAGGCAGGGAGTCAAGCTGGAATCCGAGGACGCCATGCGCGAGGCCCTCGCCAAACAAAACGTCCGCATGTCCAAGCGATTGGGATTTAACAATACCTATGCCATGGGTATGAGACGCGTCGTTGCGGAGAAACTAGGAATCCGTACGATCAGCGATCTAAAACAGCACCCGGACCTCAAGCTCGGGTTAAGCGACGAGTTTGTCGAACGGAAAGATGGATGGTATCAGCTTGCGGCTCGCTATGGCCTGCCGCAAACCGACCTCAAGGTCATGGACCATAACCTCGCCTATCGAGGACTCGAAAAAGATTCGGTCCAGATCACGGATCTCTACACGACGGACCCGGAGATCAAGTACTACGATTTGGTAGCGCTCGAAGACGATCTTGGGTTCTTTCCGATGTACTATGCTGTGGTCCTGATGCGCGACGATTTGGAACAGCGTGCCCCACAGGCTGCTCAAGCCATCCTCAAGATGGAAGGTCTGATCGATTCTCAAGAAATGTCCAGCATGTCGGCGCAAGTCAGGTTGGATCGAAATCTGGAAACCGTTGCGGCTGGAGAGTTTTTAAACAAGAAACTGCACCTGGGGCTTGTCCTGCCCGAATACG
>JALOQW010000310.1 GCA_025459275.1 Pirellula sp. | reverse complement strand
CGATGTCGTCTTCCTGTTGTTGATATTCTTTTTGACAACGTCGTCGTTTCAGCGGCTTGAAAAACTGTTGCCAAGCGCCGTCTCGGCGGAATCCAAGTCTCAGATAGGCAATGCAGACGAGGAGATCCCGGAGCCATCGGATTCCGACTTGTCCGATTGCATCATCAAGCTGCGATTGGAGCAAGATAAGGTTCGGTATCAGTTGAACGACGAATCGATCGATTCCCTAGCAACACTCACCGGTCGTATGAAAGCCATTATTCGGATTCGCCCAGATCTTCCGATCGTGATTGACCCTAGCGACGATGTCGCAGCCAGGGACGCGATTCAAGTGTATGACCTTGCAAAAGGGGCAGGTTCACTGGCCGTGTACCTCGTCGGTCGATAGCGGTGCGATGCAGATCGCAACGGCTCCGTCTGTTTGCCTTTACATGCTGCCTACCTTTACATGCGGTCGACGACGCCGATACCGAGCAGCTTGAGTCCGGTCTTCAGGGTTCGCCCCACCAATGCCGTCAACTGCAATCGCGACAAGCCAACCGACTCTGAGTCCGCTTTGAGGACCGGACATTGGTCAAAGAAACTGCTGAACATGCGAGCTGTTTCAAAGAGATATTCGGTGATCACGTTGGGCAGATACTCTTGCATCGATTGCTCCAACGCTTCCTCGAAACGCATCAGTTGCAACCCGAGCGCTATCTCGATTGGCTCGCGAAGCTGCAAGCTCGAACTCTGCCATCGATCCTCGGTCCAGCCTTGAACCGCCGCTTTGCGCAGAATGCTCTGAGTGCGTGCATAGGAGTATTGAATATAGGCGGACGTGTTTCCTTCGAGTTGCACCATCTTGTCCATATCGAAGACGTAATTGCTGGTGCGATTGTGGGAAAGATCCGCATACTTGATCGCACCAATGCCTACCGTCTCTGCCACATGCCGTTTCTCAGCATCGTCCATGTCAATTCCTGCGCCTTGCAATCGATTGGGATCGCAAACGACGGCCCATGCCCGTTCGACCGCTTCGTCGAGCAATGGCTCGAGTCCGACCGTTGTGCCCGATCGAGTCTTGAAAGGTTTGCCATCGGTGCCGAGGACCGTGCCAAAGCTAACATGTTTGAATTCGGTATGGGTCAGCCCAATCTGTTTAAGTACCGCGAACAGCTTGTTGAAGTGTTCACTCTGTCGATGATCAACCACATACAGACACGCATCGGGCTCAAACTCTCGTTCTCTGAAAAGAGCGGTTGCGATATCGGTGGTGGCATATAGATATGCGCCATCTTGTTTCCGAACGATCATCGGGGCATCGAAACCCTCCAGGAAGACACATATAGCGCCGTTGCTCTGAACGGCAAGCGATTTGGCGAATAACTCTTCGACGACTGCACTGAGCAAGTCGTGGTAGTAGCTTTCGCCGTACTCATGATCGAACTGGATCCCCAATCTCTGGTACACGGCATGGATCTCATCCAAACAGTGCGGCACAAACTCGTGCCAGAGCTTCATGTTCTCTTTGTCGCCGCGATGAAGAGCTGCGGTCTCAGCCAAGACAGCTTCGTTGATGCCAGCATGTTGGGTGGCGTCCGCCATGAACTCGGGGTTGGCTTTGCACTCGGCGATCTTGGCTTGATTCGAAGCCAACTCGTCCTCTGAGTTCCTCAACCCATTCTTGGCAGCCTGCAGTTCTTTGCTCGCCTTCTTGTCCTCCGGTGCAGCCTCTTGTTTCTTCCGTGCTAAATCGACTCGCTGAGCTGCCTGGACGATTTGGGCTTCGAGTTTGGGAACAGCGGCAACGGCATCTTCGTATGCGATGATGGATTGAACATAACGATAGAGCCGGCTCAATTCCGCAACTGGACGCTGAGCGTATGCCGCCGGGTCTCGGAAGTGTTTGTAGCCGTAAATGATCATCCCGAACTGCGTACCCCAGTCGCCCAGGTGATTGTCCGTAATCACGCGATGGCCAAGGAACCGAAGCACATTGGCAATCGCATCTCCGATAACGGTCGACCGGATATGCCCGACATGCATCGGCTTGGCTACGTTCGGAGACGAATAATCGATGACGTAGATCTTTGGGGAAGCCGTCCCACCAACGCCGATCCGTTCATCGCTTGCTGCGGATTGCAATTGGGCTGCCATCCAGGCCGGTGACAACCGAAGATTGATGTAGCCCGCTCCCGCGACGGTCACCGATTCGCAGATGTCGTCGAGTTGCAGTTTCGCGACGATCTCCTTCGCGATTTCAAGTGGCGGCTTTCCCAATGGCTTCGCCAACGGCATGGCGATATTGGCTTGGTAGTCAGCCATCTGCGGTTCGCGCGAAGGGACGATCCGTTCCAGAGACGAGGCTCGGAGTTGTGGATCGGCGATCAGTTCGGCGAGCGCAACGGCGAAACGCTCGCGAAGAAGAGTCAAGATTTGCATGGAATCCAAACTAAGGGTTGGCTGGCTTCTTGCGGCGTTGATCGGATTGAGGCAACGGCATGGGGCCTGCGAAGGCATCTAAGATGACCAGAAGATTCAACAGCCCCGCTACGGAAGTGTATAAGGTTCCAAGCTCAAATCCCGCGGAAGCTTCAAGGTGCCAACGCGACAGCGTCTCGCGGTTGGTTCGCGTTAACGGGCTCAGCGGCGGAGGTGCCATAAACCCATTGAGGAACTTGCGTTCGGGATCGCGATCCCCAATCCAAGCTTGGATCAGCGAAGGCAAGGCTGGAAGACCGACCAGAACTTGGGCGGGATACTGGATGCGGAAATCATCTGGCGAAAACGAAGCATAAACAACTCGGCCTCGACCGATAATCATCCCCATTAAAAACAGCCCAAGCACACAAGCGGCAAACAGATAGGCTTTGTTCTTCCTGCCCTGATAAAAATGTCCCGCTGCGGGGAACAAAATCGCCAAAGCTGTGGCGACATATCGATTCTTAAGATCGACCACACAATCATCGACGACGATCGTATGAGGCTTCGATTCCTGGTTGCTCATACTTTACAGTGTCCTTACTACTCTTTCGATGCATTCGCATGCCAAGTCGATATGAAACTCCTCGGTAACACCGGGAGGAGGCAGGAATCTCAATCGTGTGGGATGACTACCTGCCAAGAAGCCCATCAAGCCATCATCGTACAAGCGAGTCAGTACCGTCTTGGCTGTTGCCTCGGAACCATCTCCGGGTGTGAATGCGATCATCATGCCTTCGCCATACGGACCTTGAATCCGACCCGGATACTTGGCCGCCAACGCTTCGAGTCGCTCTCGAAAGTAACGATGTCGTCGCATATTCCAGCCGTTGTCTCCGAAACAACTCATCGCCTCCAAGTGATCTAAAACGGCCAATCCGCATCGAATCGATGCCGTCGATGCAGTGAACGTCTGCGACAAAATCGGACCTTTCGGTTTGAGGGCCGTGCCATAAAGGGTCGCGCAGACTTGAGTGATCTTGCCCAAGGTGACGATGTCCGCATAGGCATCGAGACCGAAATGCTGGAACGCAAATGGACGACTCAATCGGGAGAAGGTCTGGACTTCGTCGAAGATGACCAGCACGCCCCGTTCGCGGCAGAGCTTGCATAGTCCTTCAAAATACTCGCGCGTCCCGGGATAGTAGCCTCCTTCACCCGCAACCAGTTCGAGCCATAGGCATGCATGCTGGCCAGGATATCGATCGAGCAATCGCTGCAGGCCTTCCAGAGCGCTGCGCGTCGTTCCTTCGGGATCACTAGGATGGAACATGGTGATGTAGTCGACGTCCAAGGTAGCTGGCAAACCGCTTCGATAGGCCGGGCGATCGGTCAGTGCCGCTAAGGCCAGTGTCCGACCGGCAAAGCAATTGTCGATACAAATCACGCGAGAGGCTGGAGCCCGATGATGAAATGCGATCTTGAGCGAGTTCTCATTGGCCATTGCCCCACTGGTGCTCAACAGGCAGTGGTCCAGGCTCGCTCCCTGTCGACGTGCCAGAGTGACCAACTTTTCGCACATCAAGAGCGACGCTTCGTCGTGCTGCAGATTCCCTTGCATCACCGTGTCTTCGAGGGCAGCATCGATGGTGGCGTCGAGCATTCGAGGGTCAGAGTGTCCCATGCCATGCACACCAATGCCTACGATGAAATCGAGTTTTACACTTCCGTCACCCAGTTGAACGAATGGACCATTGCCAAGTCCGCCGCTGATGTATGGGAAATACGGAGCACCGCCTCGAGCCGCGGCCAGGCGAGACAGCTTGGCTTGATACGCCTCGACCAAAGCAGGATCGGCAGGCCGAATTCCGTCGATCTTGGAGCGTTGGTCCTGGAGAGCTTCAGAAAGGAGTTCCCGAGCACGAGCCACGCGTTCGTCGTTGACTAAAGTGCTGTAATGAAGACCGATTTCCGGTATGACGGTAGTTGATTCACGTTCCATTTGCAGAGGGTTACCTCGCCGAGCTTTGGGAAAATGTTGTGAGGGAGTTTACCACGCAGCGGGTCGCTCAACCATCGCAGTTCTAGAGCCTCATACCAGGCGTGTGGTTCGCCCCAAGCATTCCAACAAAAACTCGAGGACTTCCACGTGACGGGTCGCTTCCGCCAGATCCCGCCCCCAGGTGTACATTCCATGGCGACGGATCAGATACCCCCAGCACCGTTCGCTCTTCTCGGATTCCAGGTAGGCGTCGACTTGTTCGGCAAGTTTCGGGATATCCTGGGTATTGTCGAAGATCGGGATCCAGCAGCTGGATTCGTGGGTGGCGATTCCATCCAGCCCTTTCAGCATCTCGAAACCAGTGATGCGGATCCCTCCGACAGGAGCAAAATGCTGAGAAAGGAGTGTTCCCCACACGCTGTGGGTGTGGAGGACGGCACCCGCCCCGCGCCGTGCGGCCAAGCAATGGAGCATCGTTTCCGCACTGCTCTTGGGTTGCCCTTCGACCACGGAGTTGCCTTGTTCGTCGACCATGACGAAGTCGTGTGGGCCAAGGTGCCCTTTGTCTTTACCGCTGGCGGTGATGACCAAGCGGATCGGATCGCGTTCGACAACCACACTGTAGTTGCTCGATGTGCCAACGGACCAGCCGCGTGTCCAGAACTGATGACCAACGCGGCGCAGACCTTCGATGGGTTCGGAGAATGGATCAAGGAAATGCATGGACGAACGCCTATTGGCCCCCTTGCTCGCGGTTCGACCACCAAGGGAGCTGGACCCCTCCGTCCATGGTCAACGTGCTACCGACCATATAAGCGGCTTCGTCGCTCAACATAAAGCAGATGCCTTGGGCCATTTCTTCGGAGGTCCCTAAACGCTTAAGCGGCAACCCGGACGCGCCAGTGGCGAGTTGATCTTCGGTAAAGAACTTCCGTTCGCCCGGGGTATCGATCCAACCTGGGTGAAAGACGTTGACGCGGATCCCGTACCGGACCAGTTCGATGGCGGCGGTCCGAGCCATGTGATCGATGGCAGCCTTGGCCATGTTGTACGCCATTGCCGTAGGAAACGCGACTTTGGAATGGGGGGAGCTGACGATCGCGATCGAGCCCCCTTTGCCTTGTTTCACCATCTGCTGGGCCGAAGCTCTCAGCCCGAAGAACGCCCCCCACATCGAGACGTCGATCGTCTTTTTGAAGCCTTTCATATCGGCTTCGATCATCAGTTGCCGGTCGCTGTAAACCGCATTGGAGACAAACACATCCAATGAACC
>JALOQW010000309.1 GCA_025459275.1 Pirellula sp. | reverse complement strand
CTCTCGTACCCTCTGGCTTCGATCGGCTACACGTTTTTCAAAGACGACGAGCTTGGAGGATACATTGGCCGCGAACGATGGATACGGCTTGGGATCTGCGCCGCGGTATTCGCCGGCACCTGGGGCTTGTATTGGTTCCTGGCAATCTACTTCGGAAACCGTACTCTCGCGGATGTCGAACCGCTCCAATTGGCCATCTTTCTCGGGCTTATGTTCGGATTAGGGGTCGCTGTTTCGGTCGGCGCTTGCGAACTCGAGGTGGGACAGTCCTTTTTGCACTACTCCATTTACTTCGTGGTCACCTTGGTGCTGGCCTTGATCGCCGGTGCGGAGTTGGCTCAGCCGTTGTCCCGTCAATCGTCCAAGGATGCCTACGGAATCCCCACACGTCCCGGGTCGGTTCTGTTGCCTACAGCCAAGCAGCCCGGAAGTGCCGTGAGCGAAGGAGCGCCAACGCCCCAACCCTAACTGTCCGTTTCTGGCTATCCGTGCCTATCCATGCCTGCAGGTGCTGCCCCCATGAATTGTCACCGTCTTGTCCGCTGCCTTTGCCTCTGGTGAGTCGTCCAGTGAGTCGCCAGAGTCGTCCGAACCCCCCCCGTTTTCTCTGGGAAAACATGTGGTTTTTAGTGGAGATGGTAGGATTCGAACCAGGGAAACCTGGATCCTATTTCGCTGGAGGCTTGCCAACCAAGAAGACTAGCCGACTCAGCAACCGTTCAACATACAATCAACTCCCACCGTTCCGCTTCGCTCATGTGCGGGATAGATTGCTATTTATCAACCCGTCATACAAACAGGTGAATGGAATGCTCAAAACATTATTCGGCACGATGGTTGCTGTGTCTGTCGTCGTCTCCGTTTCACATGCGGAGGATCAGCTTGACGTCGGGATGATTGCTCCGACGAGTATCGTTGCTGAGTTTATCACGGGCGATCTGGCTGAGCGTGGTCTCGTATGCCCGGTGCTGGCCAACCGTGACGCGATGAAGGTCGCTGTTTTTGTTAAGCGTCTTGACGATCCTGTGCTGCCTCTGGTTGCAACGATTGAAGAACTGGTCGCTGACAATGCTGTGCTAAAGTGGTCTTTTATCTTTGTGAGTCACGAAAACGCACCAACCCCCTCTCAAGAGGAGTGGGACGCTCAACTCGCACAGCTGAAGCAGATTGCCAGCGACAGAAAGATCAAGCATCTTTCAATCGGCCTTATGCTCCGAAATCCTGACAGTCGCAAACCGTCGAAGGCAAAGCGGCAGTTGGGATTCTTCGTTGATGGCGATGTCGTCGTTATGCTGATCCGACCGGATGTGAAGGCAAAACGGGGATTCATTCAATACTTAAGGGTGCTCAAATCGGAAGAGATCGAAATGGAAACCATCGAGCGCATCAAATGCCAACTTAAGGATGCGATCGCCTCTGCCGGCGTTCAAGGCTGAAAGGCAAAATCGTGTATCGATGCCCGGTGCCGGGTGCCTTGCTTACGCTTTTATTTTCACCCTCCACCATCACCTTCTCCACCCCCCGCCGCTCTCGCAAAGTCCTCCTCCGTCACCAGCAAGTAACTCTGCTGCGCGATACGTGGTGAATTGCCAAGCCAACTGCACATCGCATGCAGCAGGAACTCGCTCTGAAGTTCCGTCTGATGGCAAGAACGCAAGATTGACGATGCTTGGACCGAAATAGCCTATCACCCCATCAAAAAGTTGCCCCAGCTACAGGTATCCGATATCGTTAGGTTTACGGAGCGGGTACCCTGAGTGACAGGCTGCATTTTTGCAGCCTACAGGGTTTCGGCCAATCTGCCTTAAGACACGTTTGTTTGGCAAATGCATGAAAGCAAACCTCAAACATCGAACGAAAGTACACTTCGCTGCACTGGTAACGCTTTGCACTTGCCTCGGTTGCGGAAACACCACTTCGTCGCCAGGACCCAACGTCACATGGATTGACCCAAACGAGATCCAACAAGGCCCGACGCTTCACGATGATTTGCCAGATGAATTGCTTGATCGAATCAAAGCGGTTCACAAGACGTTCTCGGATGTAGACGGTACGCCACTTGAAAAATGGATCGATGACTTCAAGCGTGATCTCGACCCTGAAGGCAACATCAAGATTTGGGAAGACATGGAAGTTGCGTACAACTCATACTGCACAAATCGCGAATTGCCGCTTGAGACGCGAAAAGAAGTCTTCAAGATCGTCCTTATGCGATCAATGATGCCTGACGCTGAAGTGCTCGCGCGGCTTGACTTGAAACATGTGCCTGCTAACGACGTTCGAGCAATACTGGCCGCGTATCCAGGTGCAGCGAAGCCGATTGATGTGATGCAAACCGGTCCATGACACCGGAGGACCTAATCGCAATGCCGTGAACCTGAGCCGACGATTATCCGATCACACCAATGTGGCATTCATCGATGAACACACTTAGCCATAGGCTCTTCCAACTCCTGCTTACCCTGATTGCGTTGACAACATCATCCGCACTTGCCTTTGACGAGCCGATCCTTTTCCCCATATCCGTTGAGGGAAAATGGGGCTACATCAACGAGGAGGGCAAGGTCGTCATTCAACCGCAGTTCTTAAGTGCGAACGCTTTCGCCGAAGGCTTGGCACTGGTATCGGTTGCGGGAACAACCGAAGAAGATCGTGTCTTTGAAAGGACATACCAAGGCTTCATCGACTCAAGTGGCAACTTTGCCATACAGCCCAATCCGCCCGAAGGCCTGACCGACATCAAGGGCTTTGAATCCTATTCATACGATGATTTTCATGAGGGCATGGCTCGGGTACACATTAATGACGCAACCGGCGTTAATGGTTTCATCAATCGAGAAGGTAAACTCGCCATCAAGCCGAAATACTATTCCGCAGGCCGTTTCTCCGAAGGATTGGCGTTTGTCAGTTCCAAGGTTCCACCCTTCATGCAGTCTTCCGTGGAAAAGGAACAACTCGATGCTCAATCGGCGGGTTTTGTCGACAAGCAAGGGCAGTTCGTTATCGAGAATCGCTCACTAACCTATTCGTACGGTTTTGAAGAAGGGCGTGCCTACGTTACTGTGGCAACAGAAAACGGCAGAGACTCTGGCCTGATTGATCGAACGGGTCGATTTGTGATTACAGCGGGTGTCTATGCCGCACTTAGCAATCCGACTGACGGCGCGATCCGTGCGGTTAAAGGCGGCAAAGTTGGGCTTCTGGATTCTGATGGCCGTATCATCGTTGCGTTCGGAAAGTACGATCAAATATTAGAACCTTCGGACGGATCCGTTTTCGTTGCTCACTCAGGCGGCAGGACTGTCCTCCTGGACTCTCTCGGAAAGGAGATCGCCGCGGTATCGGAAGACGGCAGTGTCGGTCGGTTTCAAGGCGGACTCGCTACCATCGAGCGAGATGGGCTCTATGGCTATATCGACACCAACGGAGAGACAGTGATTCCTAGAATGTTTGACGTAGCAAGCGGTTTCCAGAGCGGTTTGGCATTGGTGACAAAAGGAAAGGCTAAGGGGTACATCAATAGCAAGGGCCTGTTCGTTTGGAAAACAGAGGCTTGGGACGAGCCGATCCACAATGCTGTCACCGAACCACTCTCCACGTTCCTTCCAGAAACGCTGATCGAAGCTCTTCCGCTTTCGTATAACTGGGAACGCGTTAAAAACGCAATTGTGTTCGC
The DNA here is from genome assembly GCA_025459275.1 of Pirellula sp. Lineage (GTDB taxonomy): Bacteria > Planctomycetota > Planctomycetia > Pirellulales > Pirellulaceae > JBKCUI01. The sequence continues at coordinate 3,749 of JALOQW010000309.1, read as the reverse complement.
CGCGGATGGAGACCTCGACCAACTTCGAACTTGGTATAAGGCGCGATGCCAAGGATTAATCGAACTCTCCGACCATACAGACTTCGAATCCGAGCCTGGCAAGATTGATTTGATGATTTCGCCACCTGGCGTCGGATTCCTTGAAGTGTTTGCCGTTGACGGAAAGGCTAAGACGGCAGATGGGTTTGTTCGGTTTTATTCGTGCAAAAACATGGACGAACTGCGAAGGAAGTACCCGAAGAAGATTATCGGGATTCTCATCGAAAACTAACGCAACCAGATCGGACAAATAGGGCAAAAACGCCCATTGCCGGGCACCCTCCGCACACCACCGTGCCGAAGTTGCGCTCACCTCGTGGTTGCTCTCTTGAAGTGGTGAGTTGGTATACTGATCTCCTTGGGATTCCAGTCTCGCGAATGGGACTTGAACCCCATAAACCAACGCCCGTGCCGGGCGTACCCAATGTATTCAACTGGAGCCGCCCGATGACGCGGTTTTTCGTGTAGGAGCGAATCGGCGGCCGCTTTGGCTGCTACAGGGCCACGCATATGTCCACATTCTCAAACCCAACCGCCGATGAGTTGTTCCAAATGGAACTTGCCAAACGCAACTTGCCTTTTGCGATAATCAACGATGGGCTCTACAAAATCCAAATTGGCGATGTCACTGCCACCATCAACCTCGAAAACATTCGCCGGAATTACAAGCGTGACAATGATGCCGATGCGATCGCACGCTTTGCTGGGCAGTTAGAGACAAACGCGTTCAACGGAATTCAAAATTGGGAAGCTGTCAAATCGCTTGTGCGATTCTCGATTGAACCATCTGACTACGAGTCCGGATTCGACAACCTACTGTACGAAGCCGTGACCGAGGACTTGGTTAAGATCTTTGTCTTTACGTCCCCTGATGGGAGTCGGATTTCGTGGATCACCCTGTCCATGTTGGCGGATTGGAATGTCACACGTGAGACGGTTGTAAGTCAAGCCAATACGAATATGAATCAGCTGGTTGCCGACACCTTGTTCGAGATCGAAGAGATCGACGGTGTGAAACTCGGCATGCTCACAACGAACGAGACACCGTTCAAAGCGTCGATCATTCTTTCTGAACAGTTTCGTGAACTCGTCAGCCCAACTCACGGCTGGCCCGTTTATGTCGTTGCACCGGCTCGAGACTTCGTCTACGTCGTACCGCGCGAACATCGCGATTTCCTTGGTCGGCTTGGTGCAGTTGTCTTGCGCGAGTACAATGAGTCCGGTTATCCTGTTACGCGCGATGTCCTTGAAGTCGGAGATGAAGGTGTAACCGCCATCGGGTCGTTTGCTCCGAAAAGCCGCTAACGACTGCTTGGCAACGAAGGCCTTTCCGTCCGCTTGGACTAACACGGCGTTAACATCGGTGCAACGACGGATGCCACAGAAATCGGGTAACGATACCCGTCGCACGGCATCGTGCCGCCACCACCGTGCATGCATTGCCTTCACCTCGTGCTTATCCTCTTGAAGTGGTCATTTGGTGTACTGATCTCCTCGGGATTACTATCTCCCACAGGGGACCTGAATGTACCGGATACGCGGGACAAGTGGAGTGCTTTGGTGTAATCGATGATCCCTAATCCAAGCGACGTCATCCGACTCTATCGCGAAACTAGTTGCCCAATCTCAGATTGTCGCGATGCCATCGCCAAGTCACTTACTCTCGACGATGCCCGAAGACTACTCGCCGCGTGGAGGCTAGGGAAACCATCGGATACAGGGGAAGTACCTTCCCGCTGGAAATCCTCCTCAGTAACCAACAGATAACTCTGCTGCGCGATCCGTGGTGAATTACCAAGCCAGCTGCAAACCACGTGGATCGGAAACTCGCGTTGCAGTTCTGTTTGCCGGCTGGCTCACATCGAATGAAACTATCGTGGCCAACCCGGGAGGCCGGCGCGGCGCAGGAGTCGCAACATCTTCGACGGGAGGCCGGCGCGGCGCAGGAGTCGCAACATCTTCGACCTAAGATTAGCATTCTTCCAGCCCATCTTCGTATTGGCTGCTGCGCGGTACAGAGGCGCAGCGCCAAGTGGGATAAGCTTCCAGCTTGTCATGACCATCATGAACACACACAGGCTGGAAGCCTATGCCACGGCAGCGACTCATCCCCAGGTCACGCGCCAAGCCGGGTAGGCCGTCTTCATGAGCTTGTCGACGACTTCCCGCGGTACAAACTCGTTGACCTTTGCCGAGCTTTTCCGCGTCTTTACGTTGATATGTTGAAAAACAGCGTATCGTGAGTTATCGGCTACATCGCTGCAACCTGTACAGGTGAGGATGATCCGATTAAAGACAAGTTCTTCAGGCTCGAATTTCGGGAGATTGTCACTAAGTTTTGTTCGTCTCCTGCGTCGTGTAAGGAGCGTCTGCGTTTGTCCCCGATCTCAGGAGTCCGAAAATGTTCAGCAAGTATTGCGCTGTCTTCTTCTCATCGATCCTCACGTTGTCGTCTGCTTTCGGCATGGGATCAGATCACAAAAAAGGTACCCTTCCTCCACATGACGGCTGGATTGCCGGCACCTACGAAGCCGTTAATCTACCTTGTCGAGTACATGGCTATTGGATCAACTCAAGCGACACTTTGTTCTATAAGGAAGGCAACGACGTTTTAGAGAGAACGCTTCAGAAGCTCAGTTCGATTCAAGGACTGACCGTACGGGTGATACTACACCCTGGTAAAGGGGTGGCCAAATCTCCTTGGTCTAAAGAAGTATTGGATTCAGCAGATTGGACTGTGACGATCGCCGGCAAGGAAGCAATTACTCAGGTCCAAAACCATGTTACGGTGGATGTCTGGTTGGGCGGTAACATTGCGCTTGATGACCTGAAAATTCCGGAGGCAATCGCAGTTGAATCCGGAAATGAAATCGAAGCGTATATTGAGAAGCGAAGAACTGGAACAAAGCACTGACGAAATCGGATAAGCGCGAGGAAAAGAAGTCCCCGCAGCGAATCTGCGAGGTTGCGCCATCCTGGAATTTCCGATGTGCATCGCAATCGCGGCCCGCACTCTTTCACCAGACTGCGGTTCGGGTGTGGCGTCGCATGAGATTTGGCATAGAAACCCGCTGATGGACCCAAAAATCCTGTGACGGAAATGGTCCGTGGGGACCCTCGGAATAAATTTGTCCTTGCTGGCAAAACGAGGCGAAACTTGCGTTGGAGTTCCGGTTGCCGGTTGGCTCGCGTCAAGTGAAACAATCGTGGCCAATATGAGGTATCCTTCGCGGCGCAAGAGCCGCTCATCTCGGTACGGAGGTTGTCATTCTTCAAACCCGTAGAGGTATTGGCCGCAGCGCCATGCTGTGGAGCTGAGACCTGCGTGGGATAAGCTTCCAAATTGTCATGAACACCAAGAATGCACACAGGCTGGAAGCCTATGCCACGGTTAGGGTTCAGCCCAAGAACACGCGCCAAACCGGGTTGACTTTCTTCATGAGTTTGTCGACCACCGCCCTAACTTGAGACTTCTATCGCAACATGTCCACGAAGCAGGATCGTGCGTCCGGGGCGAAGCGGTGTTTCAAAGCCAATCACGACGACGGAGGGTCGTGCCAGATTTCTCGCATGCGCTTGCGGAAATTCAACTTTGAGCGGGGGGTACTATAGACTTGAAAATAAAGTATACGGCTCGAGCGATTAATCAACACCAAGGATTTTGGTGAACGAAGCTTGGACGCAATCAAGGAGAAATGCACTGAAGGAAT
>JALOQW010000034.1 GCA_025459275.1 Pirellula sp. | reverse complement strand
AGCCATGGCAGCCATGGATGGTCGATTCAACGTGGCGCTCGAAGACATTCGACGTGTCGCGGTGCCGGTGTTGCGGCATCGACTGAGCACCAACTTCCAGGCTCAAGCTGAAGGCATGACCACCGACAAAATCATTCTCCGTTTGCTCAAAGAAATCAAAGAACCCGCGATTCCTAAGTATGCCGGAATCGACGCGGGCGCCGCCAGCATGGCCCCACCTCCGGTTCAGTAACAGAAAGCCATTAGACAGAAAGCTCTTGGACAATGTCTCATTCGGTCAACGATTGGATCGCTAAACGCACCCTTGCCTTCGATTCTAGCGGTATCCGCAAGATGTTCGCCTTGGCAGCCTCTATGAAGAACCCGATCAATCTATCGATCGGGCAGCCCGATTTTGATGTTCCTGCTCCTATTCGCGAAGCTGCATGCGATGCCATTCAATCCGGCAAGAACGCCTATTCGCCAACACAAGGGATTCCGCAGATGCTTGAAAGGCTGCAAGCGGATATCAAGGAACAGTACGGTCACGAGGATCGTTCCGTCTTCGTCTCGTCAGGGACAAGCGGAGGATTGGTCCTGTCGATGCTGTCACTGGTGGATCCCGGCGACGAAGTCATCGTCTTCGATCCCTACTTTGTGATGTATGTACCCCTGATCCAATTGGTTGGTGGAGTACCGATCCTCATCGATACCTACCCGGACTTTCATATCGATCTCGATCGAGTCCGATCCGCGATCACGCCGAAGACGAAGATGATTCTCTTCAATACGCCATGCAATCCGACCGGCGTAGCCGCGTCCATGGAAGAGATACGAGGCATCGCTGAATTGTGCGATCGACATGGAATCGTGTTGATCTCCGATGAGATTTACAGCCGCTTTCATTTCGATGGTCCCGCTCGATCGCCGGCGGAGTTCAATCCGCAAACCGTCGTGATCGACGGTTTTTCCAAGAGCCACGCGATGACTGGCTGGCGATTGGGATATGTGCACGGTCCCGATGCGATTATCCAGAGCATGATCAAGTTGCAGCAATACAGTTTCGTCTGCGCGCCGACACCGTTGCAGCATGCAGCATTGGCGGCACTCGACTTCGATATGACGCACCACTACTTGGACTACCAACAAAAACGGGATCGGATCGTGAATGGCCTCAAAGGCTATTACGATTTCGTCGTGCCGGGCGGGGCGTTCTATATCTACCCCAAAGTGCCGTCGGGGACTGCCACCGAGTTTGTAAGTCGCTGCATCGAAAAGGAGTTGCTCGTCATTCCTGGAAAGATTTTCTCGCAGAGGGATACCCATTTTCGCATATCGTTTGCTGCGAGCAACGCAACCTTGGACCGCGGTATCGAAGTGCTGCGTAGTTTGGCCTGTTAGGAGTGGATCATGGAAATTCAGCGACTGATCCCGGTTCTGGGGATGTTGGTCATGCTCGGGATCGCCTGGGGATTGAGTTCCCATCGCAAACGATTTCCCTGGCGCGTCGTCCTAGGGGGAGTGGCCATACAGGTCACGTTGGCCCTGATTGTTCTCCAAATCCCACTCGGTAAAGCAGTCTTCGAATTTATTGGCGGAGTGATTACCAGCCTGTTGGATTGCGTGGATCAAGGAGCGGGCTTTGTGTTTGGAAGCGACATGGTCGAGACCTCGCGAGGACCGATGCCGGCTTACCGTGTCTCCTTGGTCGCCTTCAAAGTGCTCCCGACGATTATTTTCTTCTCCTCCCTGATGTCGATCCTGTATTACTTGGGGGTGATGCAGTTGGTGGTAGGTGCGATTTCGAGGGTCATGCAGAGAACGCTCGGTACGTCGGGTGCTGAGACGCTTTCTGCGGCAGGCAATATCTTCGTCGGACAGACCGAAGCCCCGTTGCTCGTTCGCCCTTACCTCAACACGATGACCAAATCCGAGTTGATGGCGGTCATGGTGGGTGGATTTGCAACCATCGCCGGTGGCGTTATGGCAGCCTATGCGGATATGGGTATCTCACCAGTTCACCTGCTCTCTGCGAGCTTGATGTCCGCGCCTGCAGCACTCGTGATTGCCAAGATCATGCAGCCCGAAGTGGATCACCCGCTGACGCTCGGCAAAGTCGAAGTCACACCACCTATGGAAGCGACGAACGTCATCGATGCTGCGGCCCGAGGTGCGAGCGATGGAATGAAGTTGGCCCTCAACGTCGGAGCCATGCTCATCGCCTTCCTGGCTCTGCTCTACATGCTCGACAGTCTCGTCGGTTACCTGTCCGGTTTTTTAGGCCCTACACGGCGGATCACCTTCACTCAAATCATGGGCTATGTTTCGTTTCCTTTCGCGTGGTTGATGGGGATTGAGACGAAGGATTGTTTGGTGGCGGGTGAGATTCTGGGAACACGGATCGTCAGCAATGAGTTCATCGCTTATCTCCAAATGAACCCCGAGACCAATACCGCATGGGCTGGAACCAGCGAAAGGACGAAAACCATCATGACGTACGCCCTTTGCGGTTTTGCCAACATAGGTTCCATCGGCATTCAGCTGGGCGGACTTGGCCCTCTTGCTCCAGACAGGCGCGAAGCTCTAGTAACGTTGGGACTGCGAGCCATGATTGGAGGACTTCTGGCGTGTTACATGACAGCTTGTTTGGCATCGATCTTTGTCTCTTAATTCGATTCGTATGAACATCGACGACTACCTAAACATGGCGCGTCAAGCAGCGCTGCGAGCATACTGTCCCTACAGCGGTTTTCATGTAGGTTGTGCTTTAGTCGGAACCGATGGGCAGGTTTTTCTCGGTTGCAATATCGAGTCGGCATCCTACTCGGCGACCATCTGCGCTGAACGGGTTGCGGCTTCCGCATCGATTGCACAAGGAGTACGCGAATGGGATGCAGCATTCATCGTCTCCCCGACGTCAGTGAGCCCGTGCGGTGTGTGTCGCCAGTTTTTGTTTGAGTTCGCGCCGGAATTAAAGGTGTACTTGGCAGCACTGGACCCTGCTTCACCGATCCAAGGACCGATTGCACTCAAGGAGCTGCTGCCGTGGGCGGGAGCCTTGCAGCAGTCCTCCATCGGTCGAAAGCTCTAGAGGCAGACCATGGAGATTCTTGAGCAAGCGTTCGCGCCTCAGCGAAGCCGTTACGTCGTGGGAATCGATCTGGGTACCACGAACTGCGCGATGGCCTATCTTGATACTCAAGAGCAGCCATGTCGCGTAAAAACCATGTCGATCGAGCAAATGATCGAGTTCGGGATGCTTGGACATCTCGATACGCTTCCGTCGTTTCATTACGAGTTGACCGAGAGTGAAGCCAGCTCGGTCGATCCCCGTTTCCGATTCCATGAGGACGCCGATTCGAACCATCATCTTGGAATCGTCGGTGCTTTGGCAAGGGAACGATCGATGCAGGTTCCTGGTCGTGGGATCGCCTCGGCCAAGAGCTGGTTATGCAATACCCAGGTGGATCGGAACAGCGACCTTCTTCCATGGCACGGCCCTGATGAGGTCGAGCGACTCTCGCCGGTCGAGGCATCGAGCCGCTATCTTCAGCACTTGCGACGCCTGTGGGATCGCCAGCATCCTTCAGCCCCATTGTCTGAGCAAGAGGTTGTCGTGACGCTACCTGCGTCGTTTGATGAAGTCGCAAGGCAGCTGACTTTGGAAGCCACTCGGCGCGCGGGCTTGGAAAATGTCGTACTGATCGAGGAGCCTCAAGCGGCCTTCTATGCTTGGCTCGAACGGCATCAAGATCGATGGAGCGAAACGCTGCGGCCCGGGCAAACGATCCTGGTATGCGATATCGGGGGAGGGACCACGGACTTTACCCTCATTCGCGTGATCGACTCAGCCATTGCAGTGCAGCCCGATATCAACACAACATCTTCGGAAGCCAATCTTCGAGATGATGCAAGTCAAAGTGTCGAACATGGACTGCAAAGGACGTTTGGTCTGCATCGAGTCGCGGTTGGGCCCCATCTTCTGCTGGGGGGAGACAACCTCGACCTGGCACTGGCCCACTACGTCGAACAGCAACTTGCCGGTGAATCGGGAAATCAACCCCTCACGCCGCGGCAGTGGGATGTCCTGAAAGCGCAAGCCCGCAAGGCGAAAGAGACCATGTTGAGCGATAATCCTCCCGATCGCGTCACCATCGCTCTGCCCGGAGCAGGATCGAAACTGATCGCTTCGACGAGGACCGTGACGATCGAAAGGGATTGGGCCAAGCGATTGCTAGTCGAAGGTTTTTTCGGTCACGTACCTCTGGATGCGGTTCCCAATCGTGGAGACGTCCTGTTTCAAGAATTTGGATTGCCCTATGAGTCGGAGCCGTCGGTCCACACACATCTCGCTCAATTTTTGTGGGAGCATCGTTGGGCCGGCCGTGCCGATTCCGATCGATCGCATCTGACGGAGACCCTTGCTGCCAGGCCCGATTGGATCCTCTTCAATGGCGGTGTCCTGGAGTCGAAAGAGATCCGCGAGGCGATACTGAATCAGATTCGTCATTGGTTTTCTGCTGAGTCAGGTTCAGACTGGTCTCCGGGAGAACTGACGGGGAATCGTCTCGATCTGGCAGTCGCTATCGGCGCGGCGTACTTCGGCCTCGTTCGCCGAGGAGAAGGAATTCGAATCGATGCACGGTTGGCAAGGACATATTATTTGCAAGTTCAGCAGTCTCCTCCCAAAGCCATTTGCATGATGCCAGCCAGCGCGATGCCATTGGATCGCCTGCGGCTGGACCAATATCCTTTTGACCTGAAGATTGGGGAACCGGTTCAGTTCCCGATCTTCTGCAGTAGCACGCTATTGACGCATGCATTTGGCGACATCGTCGACATCGATCCGCAGTGGATGATCCCATTGCCGGCTATCCAAACCGTCTTGGATTGGGGGCGAGGGCGGAAGCGCGAAACGATCCCCGTTGTTCTGGAATGCGAGTTGACCGAAATCGGAACGTTGGCCATGCGGGTCGTCGCCGTGCAAGGGTTCGAAAACCAAGAGCGGGCTGCCAGTTGGAATCTTGAGTTTGACGTTCGAAGTGGGGCCATCGGCGCCCCATCCAATGACTTAGGAGGCTTGATCGAGACCGTTGACGAACAACAAGTCGACCAAGGCCTGGCAGCATTGGATCGCGTCTTTGGCGACAACCCCGACACTCCTCCGAAAGAAGCGTATCAACTCATCGCTGAAGCTACTGGCGTTTCGCGTCGACAATGGCCAGCTTCCCTTCTTCGAAGCATGTGGCGATACCTCTACGATCATGCCGACTGTCGAAAACGGAGCCCAGAGGTGGAAGCAAGATGGCTCAATCTCCTCGGATGGTCTCTCCGGCCTGGGTTTGGATTCCCAGCCGACGACTGGCGCGTTCAGCAGACATGGCGATCGGTTCATAACAAGTTAATGCACCGAAGTGCATCAAGCGTTTCGGAATCGATTATCCTTTGGCGTAGAATTGCTGGGGGATTCACGGCTGGTCAACAGAATGCTCTGTATCAAGATGCATGGAGCCGGATGAAGCCGATGTTCCAGGGTGGCGGGGCACCGATGAACGCGAATGTTGCCATCGAATTACTGCGGTTGCTCGGTTCGCTCGAACGGCTTCGATCCTTGGATAAAGTGGGCTTGGTTGAATCGGTGCTGGCTTCGCTTCCGAAAAAGAAGATGGATCCTTTGCGACCTGCCATGTTGTGGATGGTTGGTCGATTGGGCTCGAGGGTTCCTGTCTATGCATCCTTGCAGCAAACCGTTTCTCCAGATCGAGTGTGCCATTGGATCGATCGGCTTTTGGCGGTCGACACATTTGGCCAAGGGAATGACAAAGCCGCATTCTCTTTGGCCTTGATGCTTCTAGCCCGGAAGACGGGGGACCGATATCGCGACCTTCCAGACCCAACTCGCGCACGAGTCCTGGAGCGGCTCAAGGCGATTCAAGCTCCGCAGGTTCATATCGATCTCGTGGAGCGGACTGGACTGCTCGACGAAGAGAATGCGACGCAGATTGTTGGAGACTCTTTACCGCTGGGCTTCTCGCTTCGGTCATAGCCGCAATACCGTTCAACGAAGGTAGTGGCGTAGGCATCCTGCCTGCGAACTGCACAACATGTAGTGCAAGCATTGCCGATTTCATTGCAAATTTCGACAGGCTAGAAGCCAATCCCACGTTCGTTGAACGGTCTAGTGGATGCTGCGTTGCATGACCCAAGCGCCGGCGAGAAACGCGAACCAACCGAGCACGAGACTCCCGAGACCGTAAGCGATCGCCAAATCCCAGCGACGGGCGTGGATCAAGTCGGCTAACTCCATCGCCAGGGTCGAAAAGGTCGTGAAGCCTCCGCACAACCCAACACCGAGAAACAGCACGGCTGGGTGACCACGTTGACTGGCGGAAAAGCCCATGACCACGCAGCCCAAAACAAAGGCCCCAACGATGTTGACGATCAAGGTTGCCCAAACCGATGCCAAGTTTGCAAACCATGCTGCCATGAGGCGACCAACCCCGTATCGAAGCGCGCTGCCGATGGCGCCTCCCAGCGCAACTAGAAGATACGGAGACTGAAAACTGGACAAAGATGGCCACAACATAGGGTTGTTTTTTCCGGATAAGGGATTGAGCGACAAATCAGGGCAAACCGACCCGGAATTCTTGCAAGTGTGAAGGATTCAAATATCTTCAAGGCCGTACGAATGCTGCCACAACCTACGATTTGACGCAAACCAACTTTTCGCCCGCATCATGCTTTCACTGCGACAGACTATCTCATTCATACTTCTTTCTTGCATTCTACCTTCGCCGATCCTCCTCGCGAACGTGGTCCTCAAGATTGGGGACGTTACGGTGCTTCGCCAAGATCTGCCACAGTTGGTGCTGGTGCCGTTCACGGCGATTAGCGATACCGACATCAAAGTGTCCGGATTCAATTTCAACATCGACATCGGCGAGGATGGACAAGTTCTGCCGACGGGGGTTTCGTTGCCAGTAGATCATCTACCAGATACGGAACGCATCATCGCTCAAGGGGGCGAGGCCAATGCGAGAAATTGGAACGTGGTAACGGAGGACGCCCGTATCGCGTTCTTGTCTTTATCGGACATCTTCGTGATTGGAAACGGGGGTGTAGGACAAGATATTCCCATCCTTGGCAACACCGGAAACCAGACCGGAGGCGCGACTCTCTTTTACTTGGCGCTGAATTTGGATACCACCGTGTCGGACCGCATTGACATCACAATGCCGAACGAATCAGACGATCTTCCGTTTTTGTCCGGGTCCGCTAGCGAGGCTTTGAAGGTAACCTACTTGTCGGGTTCGATTACCATCAGCAACGTTCCTGAACCCAGTTCCGCATGGCTTTTGGCATGCGTTGCGATCGCAGTCTGCAGGCGCCGTCATCTTGGTCTCCAAAAAAATCCGTAGCGGCTGGGCGCGAGCCCTCCGGTTTCGTGGTGTACCATTCCTGCCCTATTTCGTAACCGGACGGCTTGCGCCGTACCGCTAGCACTGTTTTTGTAACCGATCATTTCGCGCTGTTCCGCGAATCGTGTAATCTATTGCCATGACCAGTGAACCGTCCCCAACTCCGAGAATTGAAGAGTTCCGTGAGTATTTGATGGTGTTGGCCAGGTCAAGGATCGGGCAGGATCGACCATTGAACTTGGAAGTCTCGGACATTGTGCAGGAAACCCTCCTGGAAGCCCATAAGAAACTGGACCAGTTTCGTGGCACCGAGCCCGCGTCCATGGCTGCGTGGTTGAGGCAGATGCTCGCCTACAACATTACCGATCGCATGCGAGCTATGGGGCGACAGAAACGGGATGTCTCGCGCGAAGTGTCCTTCAGCCCCGATTCGTTGGACGAATCGTCCGCTCGTATGGAGCAATGGGTTGCCGCCGAGCAGACCAGCCCCAGCCGCAAGCTGATGCATATGGAAAAAGTACTGGCGGTGGCCGGTGCGATCGAGAAGCTTCCGGACTCCCAAGGGGAAGCCATCCGGATGCGATACATCGAGGGGCTTTCGTTGGCGGAAATCGCCTCACGACTCGGGAAGTCGGAAACCGCGATTGCTGGGCTATTGAAACGAGGCCTAGAATCTTTGCGGGGGCAATTACGACTCGCATGAATCTTTCACATCGATCGGACGACGATTCCAACGCTGAAGCGCTTGTGGAACAAGCCATTGCGGAGTTCTTGATCGCCGAAGACCGCCAAAGCGACTTTCAGATCGAAGAATGGCTGGATCGCTACGCTTCGGTCCGGTCGCGGCTTGAAGCCTTCCTTCGTGATCATCGACGGACCCTTGCCGCCTTTCACGGGGAGCCGCCAGCACAAGACTCTCGTGCCAACTCGGGCCTCCACGAAACGTTGGACTTCAACTCCTTGGGAGTCGCATCAGCAGGTAGCCCGATTCGCGATCGAGACGTCGGCACGCGCATTGGCCGCTATCAGATCGTTCGGCTCCTCGGAAGTGGCGGGATGGGCCGTGTCTACGAAGCGATCGATGAACAAGGGTATCGGTTTGCGATCAAGGTTATCGCAGGCCATATGTCCTCTACACCCGAAACAATAGAACGGTTCAAACAGGAAGGGATCGTTGCCAGTACGATCAACCATCCCCATTGCGTCTTTGTGCACGAAGCAGACACCGTCGATGGCCATCCGTATATCGCGATGGAGTTGATGCCTGGAACTACGCTCCGGGATCTCGTTCAAGAAAAGGGCCCTCTATCGGTTCGAGAAGCGATCGAAAAAATCATCGATGTGATCGATGGGCTTCAGGCAGCCCATGCTTGCAAGTTGATTCATCGGGATGTCAAGCCGTCGAACTGTTACTTGGATGCGACAGGACGTGTCAAGGTCGGGGACTTTGGGTTAGCCAAGTCTTTGGATAGCGACTTGGGATTGACCATGACTGGCAGCATCGTCGGAACCCCTCTCTTTGCATCTCCTGAGCAGATGAGAGGTGAAACGTTGGACCCTCGCACCGACGTCTACTCTGTATGCGCGACACTCTATTACCTACTGACCGGTAAAGCACCTTTCGAAAACTCGAATGCCACGATTGTGATCGCTCGAGCGTTGAGTGAAGAGGTCAGCTCGATACGTGAGTTGCGATCCGAGATTCCCGAATCGTTGGATAGACTTCTCAGGAGTGGGATGAGTCGCAATCGCGAACTGCGTCCAAAAGATATGCAGCAGCTGCGATCCAAGCTGGTGGAGTATCTCCCCCAGCAGCGGCCCGTTGCAGGTCTGGGGCTGCGATTCTCTGCGTATTGCGTCGATGTACTGCTCCTCTCGGTCTTCGTCGGCATTGCTGCGGCATTGCGCCCCGAGTGGTTCGCGCATGACAAAGATTTGGCTTCTAGACTTCGATTGGAAACCCATTTCTTTGCATCGTTCTTGCAAGGAGCTTATTTCTTTGGATGCGAATGGTGGTTTCGCACGACATTGGGGAAGTCTTTCATGGGGCTTCGTGTCCAAGTCGACCCACCGATGGTTGGAAAGCCACTACTGCCCATCCTGACCAGAGTGATCGTCTGGTGGCTATTCACCGGGATCCTCAGTGATTCTCTTTTAGTGCTCATGGGGCTACCTCTATCGATATCGCTTCAAAACCCCTGGCAATGGTTTGGGTACGTTGCGAGCAATCTCCTGTTGTGCGTGCCGCTGCTCTGGAGAAAAGATGGACGGCTACTGCATGATTTGGCCAGCAGTACACATGTAGCATCGGTGAAGACGGATGAAGGAGTCGACGAAGATCTGACGTTCCAACTGGAAGGCCTACCCAGCATCCCTGTAACGACTTCCTTTGGGCGGTTCGCAGTCCATCGGATACTCCATGAGTCATCAGATTGCACATGGTATGAAGGGACCGACCCTGGATTGGAACGGCTCGTTTGGATCGCTGCCCGACCCTCCAACGCTCTGGAGTTAACGGAGGAAAGACGTTGCCTATCTACACCAGGGCAACCCAGGTGGATCGGCGGTGGATGCACCAATCAACATCGTTGGGACGCATTTCTAGGGTTAGAGTCGATCGCCTTAACCCAGTTGAACCCTTGTCAGCATGGCATGTCAGACAAGCGGGCCAAGAAAGCGTTCTCAGAACTGGTGACCGAGTTTGCTCGATTGGAGTCCTCCCAACAACTCTCGCTTTCGACGTTGGATATCGAACGCTATCGCATCGGCTTGCGCGGGTCGCTCGTCCGCCTGGACGATCTAAACCATTCACCGAACGATCCAGCCGAACTCGAATCAAAGACGGTCCTTTCGAAGCTGAAGTTATTCTGTCACACGCTCTTTGGTATCGAGGGTGACACCCGGAGTCGACGTTCTGGACCGATGGCTCTGCATTTGACCAAAATCCTTGACCGCATCGATCCGTCGCACTCGAAAGCATTCCCGACCATGAAGGCCTTGTCGGAGGAGTTGCACACCACCCAGTCTAGGCCTGTTGTTTCGAGTTTTCGAATTCGGTTCATTCAGATTGCAACACAGGCGGCATTAAGTCTCGCCCCACTCGGTGCGATGCTCGCGATGGTCGGGAGTGGGCATCTATTGCGCCTTGACCGTATCGAGAATGAGCTTCTGCGGTTGTATGCGTTGCAAGAGATTCGCTCTGGAGACGATTCCGAAGCCTCGTGGAAGGCGATACAAGAGTCCCCATTATCGCTTCATGAAGGTGCCTTATCCCCGTCCAGTATTACTGGAGACCTGCTCGAACAAGAGATTGCGACGTTCGAGATGATGCAGGAAACGGCTCGCGAACGCATTTCAGGTATCGACCGACAAACGCTTGATGCGGCACATGAAGTTTTCGTCGGCGCGGACTTGCGACCTTGGTTGATCGCCACGAATGATCTTCCAAACTCAGGTATCTTTCAGTGGGCTTTGCCGAGTGAACTGCCCGCAAGGTTCTTTCCCAAAGATCGTTCGGATCTCGACGCTTTGGTTTCGGTGAATCAACCTACCGAGGAGGAATTTCGATCGTCGGGGAAAATCGACACCGAGGAACTGGCCATCAGCCTAGCGCGGATGCAGGCAAGTCCCGGAGCGCTCGCCTTGACCAAGACGTATCGGGTGGTGATGGTGGCACTTTTTCCTTGGGTGTCACTCGCTATCTGGGGCTTCTTGTGGCGAGGTGGAATCAGTCGACTTACCGCTGGCCTGGTTATCGTCGACAAATCCGGTAAACCGGCGGGTTGGTTACGAATTCTGCTTCGTTCCGCACTGTTGTGGGCCCCCCAGGGGATCTTGCTGGCATCCACAATCCTTCTGGAGTTTTATGGCCTGACATCCCCCGAGATTTCGAGTTTGCTTCGAACGTGCTGCGTCGGTTTTCCGGTGGTTTACTTGGCGATTGGGTTGCTTTCGCAGAGGCGAGGCCTCCATGATTCGCTCTCTGGAACGTGGCTCGTCCCCCGTTAGCGTGCTCGTCGCGTAGGTCCCGATCTAGGGCCAAATTCTTTTTTTTGCGCCCAAAAATTTCAGTGGCAACGGCCAAGGCTCTGTACCCCAAGTTCCAAGGAGTCTCTCCGATGAGTTGTTGCAGAACGAAACGAAGAATGATCTACGCTTTCACAACCGTGCTCGCATTGAATGTGGGAATCACGCTGGCCAGCATGGTGCAAGAGGATTCGAAGCCGAAGTCCAACTCGACCGAGGAGCAAAGGACAGACGATCCAGCCCGGTCCGATCCCATCCTCGACCCATCGGTTCGACTTCAATCATTTGAGAAGGTCTGGACGACCGTTCGAGACAAACACTGGGACCCATCCTTGCATGGGCTCGACTGGAATGCAGTCCGAGAGGAATTCTTGCCTCGAGCAACCGAAGCGGCAACCACAGAGCAACTGGATGAGGTCCTGAATGAAATGCTCGGCCGGTTGGGTCAATCTCACTTTGGTGTGATCCCCGCTGATGTCTACCGATCTATCGAAGATTCGAATAGCGAAAACTCGGCTGGCCAAGAGGATGCATCCAACGACTCGCCCCCTGTCGGAACGATCGGTGCGTCGCTGCGAATCGTCGATGGACAAGCCACCGTTTGGCGAATGGACCCGGAAGGCTCGGCGGCGGTGGCAGGCATCCGAACCGGTTGGATCTTGCAGTCGATCGATGGAGAAGATTTGCCATCCCGTTTACAGCGCATCAGTGAAGGCGTTTCTTCGGCGACTGATCCAGAGTTGCTCAAGCGTCTCATCGTAGATCACCTGACCGATGGCCCGCATGGGAAGACCAAGTCCTTTGTTTGGCAAGACGCGGACGGAAAGTCGCACGAGTCCATCCTGGAATTCAAGACGCCGGCAGGAATGCGGAGTCAATTCGGAAACTTGCCTGCCACTCATGTGACCTGCGAAACCAAAGTCTTGGATTCCGGAGTGATGGTGTTTTCTCTGGGCCAGTTCTTCGAGCCGACGGCAGTCCTGACCAAGTTCGAAGAGCTACTTCGCGAAAACGAAGGGGCCTCCGGTTTGATCATCGACTTGCGCGGGAATCCAGGTGGACTCGGCTTCATGGCCATGTCGATAGGTGGATTTCTGGCGAAAGAGAAAGGCCTTTACTTGGGTTCGATGACGACCCGCGCGGGCAGTTTGAAGTTCTCGCTCGTCCCCAGATCTATCTCGTTTCATGGAAAAGTTGCAGTTCTCGTCGATGAGTATTCCATGTCGACGTCGGAGATTCTAGCTGCCGGACTGCAAGAGACCGGTTTGGCCAGGATCTTCGGTCGCAAGACACCAGGTATGGCTTTGCCATCGGCGATCGAAATGCTTCCACATGGATCCGGGTTTCAGTACGCCTTCGCGAACTACGAGATGGCCTCGGGAGAGCCACTCGAAGGACGTGGCGTTGTCCCAGACGAGAGTGTCTCACTGCAGCGAGAAGATCTGCTCGCAGCAAGAGACGCCGATCTGGAGGCTGCCGTTCGATGGATCCATGAAAAGTAAGTGAGTTTGATTGTTTGATTTGTTACACCATTTGACAATAGAAAGTTCAAGCCATGAGAGCCCTAGTGAAAATGCGTATGAAGAAGTTGGTCGCAACGATGCTCGTCTCCGGTGCCATGTTGGCCACCGCGGGGGCAACTACGTTGGCGCAAGATGTCGGTACCAAGTCTCCTGCGACTTCCACTGCAGCGACACTTCCCAGTGCCGAGAAGATCATTGATGACTATGTAGCCGCCATCGGTGGCGTGGATGCCCTGAGCAAGTTCGCGACCCGCCGCTCGGAAGGAACCCTTGAGATGGCGGCTCTTGGCATCCAAGGCAAAGTGACTCTGCTCCAATCGAAGCCCAACAAGTTCCTCATGGCGATCGATATTCCCGGTATAGGAACCGTCAAGAACGGTTGCGATGGCAAGCAAGTTTGGGAAAGTTCCGTGATCTCTGGAAATCGAATCCTTGAAGGTGCGGAACGCGAACAGATGTTACGGCGAACCCGCATGGGTGCCGAAGCTAGCTGGCGTGAGGATTATGCGACAGTCAAGACAACCGGGGACGCGAAAATCGGTGACCGGCCGGTTTGGATTGTGGAGTTGACCCCGAAATCGAACGACTCGGATGCATCGGCCAATGTTCAAACAGATTACTACGACAAGGAAACCAAGCTCTTGCTCCGCACCAAGATGACCGTTGCATCACCGATGGGGGACATCGCGGTCGAAAGTAATTTCTCCGATTATCGCGACGTCGATGGCATCAAGCTTCCCTTCGAATCCAAGCAATCGGTTCTTGGGCAAGAACAAGTCATGCGGCTGACGAAGGTGGTCAATGATGGTGAGATCGATGAAAAGGAATACACTAGTCCCTAACCGACCCTGGCAGGCACCAAGTGAGATGTTCCATTGCGAAACGCGGGCGCCCGCGGTAAGCCGCGGGCCGTCGCAGATCCGCCGAGGCGGACTAGCCGCGATAGAGAGACTGGCGAGCGGGGGACGTTAGTCCCCTGTTTCCATCCGGCGAGAATCAACGTTGCGGTGCTCAGCCATTTGTTCTGCGGGTCACTGGGTGGGAGAAACAGTGGGTTAACACCGACCGCTCGCCGGGCTGCCGCAATGGTTAAGGTTCAGTGAGCGGCAGCCGTTCTAAACAAGGAGCTGCCCCGGTGCGCCGCTAGTCCGCCCCGGCGGATCTGCGACGGCCTTGCGGCTCAGGACGCGTGAGCCGCGGGCGCTAGCCGCGTTATTGGACGCGACGACAGCAATCCCGCTGCCGCTATGGTTGAGGTTCAGTGAACGGCAGCCGTTCTAAACAAGGAGCTGCCCCGGTGCGCCGCTAGCGCGTGCGGCTCAGGGGTTGGGGTCCAATTGCTCGCGTATCTTCTCGAGGCGCTTCGGGGAGACGCTGATCCGGGTTCCCAATTTCTGTGCATGGACCGAGACCCGAAGCTCTTCGATCATCCAGCGATACTCGAGCAGTTTTCCTGTTGGATACCATCGCATGGGATGATTGGGCTTCGACAGCTTCTGATGCAACGTTTGCAAACGAGTGGAATAGTCCTTCCATGCACTTTGTACATCCCGATCCAGCTCCTGGTCTTTACTCAGGCCAATCGATCTCAATTTTTCAAGTCGAGTCGCTATGGCATTCATGTACCGTGGCAGTTCTCGGAGATAGACCCAAGGTGTATGGAATGGATGGGCGTCGTCCAGCAGCTCTGCCAATTGGCTGTCGATCAGTCCCAGGCTGGGAGCCAACGAAGTGGCCATGGATTCTCGGATCTTCCGAAGTTCGTGGTAGGACTGAGCCAGCTTCGGCACCCACCGACCTAACTCCGAAGCTGCCAAACCAATTCGCTCGATGCGCCGAATCGCAATCGCTTCATAATCGCTCTGCTTGCGAAACGAAGGAGGAAACGATTCGCGACCCTTGGCCCAGTCGATCTCCACCAAGGCGAGCCTGGCCATCAAGTGTGTCACCCATTCAGTCCATTGGGCACTCGGCCATCGATGCGCCATCCACAGGCACGAAGCATTCCAATCCGGCAAATAAGCGATCTGACTGCGCAATTCGCGGCGTTCCATGCTTGCCACCAGACGGATCCATTGCTCGCGAAGCATTTGTTCTGCCAAATGCGGATGATCAACGATGCATGTCGATATCTTTCCATGGACGCATTGGAGCGTCGGGTATCGTTCCATGCGGATCCCTCCAATTGTTTCCACAACGGACTCAGGGAGAGACTCAATATCCCAGCGTTGCATCCCCTCGCGTTGCCACGCATAGTTGGGATTCACTTTCTTCGAAGTCGGAGTCGAAGGGGCTCGAAGTACTGCTTGATGTTGGACGGATTCTAGATCGCGCGACGCGCTCTTGACCTTACCGGACGCATCCAGCAACTCGATACGAATCTGCAAATGAGGAGGAAGACCTGCCGTATCGAAATCCTCGCGACGGATCGCTTCTCCCAGATGCTGGGAACACCATTGGCACAAGCTTTTCCAAAAAGGTTCCGATTGCGATTCCGATTGACGCATGACCGGGAGGAGCTGCTTTACCGTGTCCGGGATCGGAACCAACTGCCGACGGAGACGTTTCGGTAACGACTTGAGCAAGGCCGTAAGCTTTTCTTCGAGCAATCCTGGAACGATCCATTCGATCTTCTCTTGATGAAGTTGATCGACGACCTGATCGGGAACTTGGACCGTCACACCGTCGGCCTCATGTCCGGGTTCAAAGCGATACTGCAGCGGGAGTTTGGTCACACCGAGCACCAGCTGATCGGGGAAATCTCGAAGCACTTCGTCCCGATCGATGGGAGCCGCGACTGCTTCCCAAGTTAGAAACGGTGGCCCCAAAGAGGAAGAATCGGATGCTGGGCGAGGGAGCGACCGATCCCACTGCTCCAAGGTCACGCGATCGACAACGTGCTCGGGAATACACTTGCGGTAGTATTCGAGCAGCACAAACGGGTCGACCACGCAATCGCGTCTTCGCGTGCGATCTCCCATCTGTTGCAGCTCCTTGAGGAATCGTTCGTTGTGATGCCAGAACCGAGCACGCGACACGAGTTGTCGTTCGGCAAGCCCGTGTTCGATCAGCAATGATCGAGCCAATTGGGGTTCCAGTGGAGCGAGCGGTACGGCCACGCGTGGAACAGCCGGTAGACCAAATAGTGTCCCGCGCCGCATCACCATGGCGGAGCCGTGATTGCGGCTGAAGTGTGGGCTGTCGTAACTGTAACGAAGGCAGTGGCCTCCCACACGCTCAATCCATTTGGGATCGATCCGAGCTACTGTCCTGACGTATCGCTGGGTTGTTTCGACTAACTCTGCCCCGACGATCCACTTGGCCTTGGAGCCTTTGAGACCGGATCCTGGCCAAATCTGCAGTTCCATATTGGAGGCACCCCGATATCGGCCTGAATCGTCCCACATGGCCACACCGGAAAGCAATCCACTTAGAACCGACAGATGGATCGCATCGTACCCTTCAGGCTGTTGTTTCTCTGAATGATGCCTCTCCGGCGCATCGACTCGTTCAAAACTTGCAAACGAGAAGCGACGTGGCGGGATATGGAGTTTGGCTTCGCGGCACAGGTCGCTGAGTTGACGATGAACGTCGCTCCATTCTCGCAGTCGAGGCAGGGACAAGAACTGGTCGCGGCATGCTCGTTCCAAGCGTGACCGACCGAGCTGCTCTCGGAGGTGATGATAAAAGTCCCAGATTTTGATCAAACTCAGGAAGTCGCTGTGGTTGTCCTTGAATTTTTCGTGAGCGGCATCGGCAGCCTGAGCTTGTTCCGGGGGGCGAACGCGAGGATCTTGGCTCTCGAGAGCCGAAGCGATGATCAGCATCTCGTGCAGGCAACCGTTCTCATGGGCGGCCAGTAGCATCCGTCCGATTCTCGGTGAGACCGGCCAACGAGCGAGGGTTCGTCCGATGCGGGTCAGTTCACTTCGTTCATCGAGCGCACCGATCTCCAACAAGGTCTGGTTACCTTCGCGGACCGTTTCGGGGCGAGGCGGATCCAGCCATGGTAACGATTCGATGTCATCTACACCTAGGCTCTTCGCGTGCAGAATGGTTGCAGCCAAGTCGCAGCGGCGAATTTCGGGTTGTGCGAATGTCGGTCGTGACAAGTAATCCGATTCATCGTAGAGTCGGATTGCAATTCCAGGGCCCAGTCGACCGCAACGTCCGCTCCGTTGATTGGCCGATGCCTGGCATATCG
>JALOQW010000308.1 GCA_025459275.1 Pirellula sp. | reverse complement strand
AACTCCATTTGCCACCAGCTGGCTTCCCCCCTCGCTCAAGGAGAATTCCTAGCCGTTGTCGCTGCTCGATATAGAACTGTGTGAAGAACAGTTTTTTCTTGTCTCCCACAAACGATGGGAAGAGATCAACAGGTGTCAGGAAGTTGGGGTCGGGACTGGTGTACCACTCGATACTACAACGTGAGCAAGCTCGTTGCATGAAACGATCCAGATTGAAGTCCTCGGGATCGATGCATCGCGCTTGCGTCACACCATCTTGCTGGAGACGCGTTGCCATGTCTCCAGTCACCTTCAGCTCGTGCGCCTCCACATAGTGAACGTCATGTTTTTTCTTTCGCAGTTGATCGGCATAACATCGCATCGAAGCGCGGTGCAGCATCAGCTTCTGACGATGAAACGGATACTGTCGGAAAAACAGCGGGTCCTCGACCAGATAAACCCGCTCAATCCCTCGCAGCCAGCTCATGTCCGAGAAGAGTTGATGCGGATAAACGACAGCTGCGATCATGGTGCTTCCGCATACTTCTGGAGATACGCTTTGACCGAGTATTTGGATCGCGTCGACTCACTCGTCATGTAACGAATCTTGCCAAAGATCGGTCGCTCTGGCCCCCAGGCGCGATCGTACCGACCAAGGACCCAGAAGATGCCGCTATACGAGTTAGGGTCTCGGCCATCGAGCGCGTACTTGTTGTTGAGATGGATCATGATGTCGAGGGCATCGTGAGGCCTGGCGCTCCAATGCAGAATCTTTTTTCCCCACAGCATGCGCAGGTAGTTATGGATCCTCCCTTCGCGGACCAACTGTCTTTGAGCGGCGTTCCAAAGCTCATCATGCGTCTTTGCCTTTTCGAAAATCTCCAGTTCGTACACGTTGGGGCGAGGGTCGGCTGCATGTTCGGCGAGTGTCGTTTGGGCCCAGTCAGGCAAAGACTCGTAACGGTCGTAGTTGCGTTCCCTGGCGCACATGTTGAACCCGATTTCACGCCAGGTCATCAACTGGTCCATGAACGCTTCCAGGTCGGTCCCCATGTTCCAGAACCCGTCCATCTTTCCATTCGGCTTGCCGATCTTGTCCCAGGACCAGTTTGGTACGGAACGGGTGACTTCGTTGAAGACTTCATGAGGACTGATGTGACCAAAGTGTAGGTAAGGGGAAAGATGGCTCGAACCTTGAAGTTCGGGCTCGTTTCGATCTTCGGAGTACCCCTGCAAGCGTTCGCGAGTAAACCTCTTCAGCGCGGCTAGGGCTGCGTGGCGTCCGCCTCGTTCGCTTGTTGGAGCCACAGCATGATCGATTGGGAAGTGGCGTACATCTAGCTGTTCGAGCTCGGCAGTGTTCAAAAATTTCCAACGGGGAGCAAGAGAATCGATTCGACCTTTCCACGGTGGCAGCTGCGGATGGTTGAGCGGATCGGGCACTGGGAACTCCGGAGTCTGATGAGCTACCACTTTTTGCATATAGCGACGATACGAATGAGCCACCGTGAAGGTCCGATCGGCAGCATGCATCGGCAGAATTCCATTGCTGTCGACCAGTTCGACATACCAGGGCCATCGTCGCACGATGCGATCGTACAACGTCGGATGGAAGAAGCACGGAAAATCGTCGGTCACGACCGCGCAGGATTGCTTGGCCAGAGTAGCCGCGAGAGCATGACCTTCCCCATGCTTGGTTTCCACATAAGCCAGATAAGCCGCCTTGGAACCGGCCATTTCGCGAGCATGATCCGCCATGCCATCGATCAAGAAAAGATGGAATCGATCAGATGCCCAGGGATACCCGACGCGGATGGCTTCCAAAATTACCAACGGCTTTTGGAGTTCGACCGCCAATTCGACCGCACGTTGCAGCGCGAAATTCGAATGCAACCTTCGGAACGCGGTCATCCAGTACACGACGAATCCGCCATCAGCCCGCAGGGGGGCGTCCGTCAGACTGCGAATACGAATACTTGGTACGGGTGGAAACATACGATTAAACTGTTCGATCTCGAGGAGGATCACCAAATCGCCGAACGCAGTGTACCCGGCAGAAAAGCAGCCGCGCAACGCCCAAAGGCAATATACGCAACCGTCGTGGGCGCTCACCGCTACCGGTTCAACTCAATTCGCTTCAACGAAACATCCTAATGTAGTGGATCTTGCCGTAGCCACGGCCGCGGAGGCCGTGGAAGCTTCACAACTCCCACTACCTTCAGTGATCTCTATTCGACGTTCACACGTTCCATCAGAATGGCTCAAGCAATGATACGATTTCTACTGATGATCTTGGCTTCAATGCCGACACTCCTTCGCAACGCCGATGCGCAGGATGTCGACTGGCTCAACTCCGTTACGACGCCGCCCTTCGCATTCGAGCTTGAACGCCCAGGAAGGCTCGATCCACTCTTGATCGCTCCTGACGGGAAACGCATCTCCACCTGGGATGCATGGGTCGAGGAAAGAGCCCGACTCAAAAAAGAGTGGATGGAGTTCCTTGGTCCGATGCCGCTAGAGCGACCACCGATTCAGCTAGAAGTTCTTTCCACAGAGATCGTACCTGGCGATGGCGCAAGAGAACACGTCGTTGTTCGCCAGTTGGTGCGATACGAAGGGGAACCGGATTGGTTTGTCGAAGGCTATCTGCTTTATCCGCAAGTGGTGGATCGCACGGACTCTTCAGAGGGATCCGAGGATCGTAAGCCGTCGTTGCCTGGAATCGTTGCGCTGCATCCAACGAGCAACAAGACCATCGACGAAATCGCTGGAGTGGCGGGGGCGGACTCGGCAATGACTGGCTTAAAACTCGCTCGACGAGGATACGTTGTCTTTTGTCCCCGTTGCTTTCTCTGGCAGGACGTTACTTCGTTCGATGACGCTGTGGCAAACCATCGCCGGCGCCATCCCCGAACAACAGGCATGGCTAAGATGCTCTATGACGCAATGCGAGCTGTCGATCTGCTCGAGTCACTCGAGTTTGTTGACCGTGATCGCATCGGTGCGATCGGCCATTCGCTGGGAGCAAAGGAAGTTTTGTATCTCATGGCATTCGACAATCGAATCACGGCAGGTGTGGCCAGCGAGGGAGGACTCGGTTTCCGGAGTACCAATTGGAATGCTCCATGGTATCTGGGGACATCGATCGACGATGAAGCGTTCCCGCTGAACCATCATCAAGTGCTCGGTATGATTGCCCCTCGTCCGTTTCTAGTCCTTGGGGGCGAGGACGGTCCGGGAGCCGCCGACGGAGACCGAAGCTGGGTTTTGATCGATGCTGCTCTTCCGGTTTGGAAGCTTGCCGGCGAACCCGTACGACTGGGGCTTCTGAATCATCGTGAGGGACACACCTTATCGGACCGTTCCTTCGAGAGAATCGTTCAATGGTTAGACGCCTACTGCGGTCCATAGTAGTGGATCATGTTCATGATCCCCTCCCACAACGTGCAGGACTAGCCACTAACTACTGTGCTTCTCATCTTGGCAACGGCTCTAGGATAACGCGGTCTCGGATCGCTTGGCGGAATTCTCCTTTATCCTCGATCTGATCGCCGAACGCTTGCATGGGACGCGGGACACCAACGGTCGTATCGGTGGGGATGGCATCGGCACTGACGAGCGTCCCCTTGGCTCTTTGCAATGCTGCCAGAGATGTTTGCAGTTCCACTTTCGCGTCGATCAGCTGCTGTTGCGTGCGGACTAGGCGATGCAGCGATTGGAACAGTTGGTCCAGTTGCAAGATCATCGACACCCCCTCGTCGGGATTGATCAAGATCCGTTCGACCAACACATCGATTTCCCGCTGCCTTGCCAACAGCGTTTCCGATCGGAACTCAATCTCCGGAGTTGCGTTGTGGATCACCCGCAACGCAGTCAAAACTTCTTCGCGAATGGCCTGCAACTGGTCCTCGTACTCCAAAACCAATCGTCTCGCCCGAAGCTGGGCTTCCTTGTTCTTCGCGCGGGCCGTGCGATTGTTCAAGTACATCTCAAAATTCGCGATGGCTGCACCGGAGATTGGACGATCACTCAAACTCGACAGCGCACCGACGAAATCGCGATTGTCCTCGAAGCCATTCAGCGATGATCGCAAAGCCACCGACAATCTGGGGAGCAACTGATTCAGTGACAGTTGAAGTTCCGTTGCGTTCTCTCGAATCGCCGCCAGTTTCTCACGTACCTCGGGCCGAGTCTGAAACGCAAGTCCTAACTCCTGCATCGGTTCCAGCTGCCCTGCATGATTCGACGGTATCTCACTCGTCACCAATTCAACAATACTCGGATTAAGCTCTGCATCATTGACCAAACGAAACAGTGCATCTTGAACCTGGAGAACCCTAGTCTGGGCATCCACCAAATCGGCTTGGCTTTCATAAAGCAGTGCACGGGCCTGCTCCAAGGAATTCTGTGACCGCTCCACTAACTGACTTCGTTCTTCGATCTGAACGACCAACCTTTCTGCAACAGCCAAAAGAGACTTCTGGATGAAGTAAGCTGCTCGCGCCCGATAAAGATCCCAATACACGTTAATCGTCTTTTGGATGAGCTCATTCGATTCCGCGACCGAGCGAGACAAACTGCGATCGTACTGATAACTTGCGATCAGTCCTCGCCCGAGCGCAATGTCTTTTCCACCATCGCGGAGCAACTCTTGGGTGTAGATCACGTTCAACGAGGCCAGCCCCTGATCAGGCAAGACGAACGGGGCAATATTGTTCTGTACTCCGAGCGTTTCATTGAATTCCAAGGTGCCACCGTACTGATGCTTCTTGCGCATCCCGAAAGCAACGCGATTGTCTTCCAGGGATTGCTGCAGATTCTGGACATCGAATTGCGAGGCCACGAAGGCGGCGGGGTCGAAGGCTCCGTACTCGGCGCTGATCAGTTGTCTCGTTTCCGCGGGTCGGATCTCTAATTGTTTCTGCTTGATGGAGCTTTGAAGCGTCCTTGCGATCAACTCAGGAAGCGATATCGAGAACACAGGTCGGTCGTCGAAGATCCCTTCGTTCATGACTTGGGCTTCGAGTCTCTCAATTGAAAGCCACGTTTCGGCCGGTTCGGTTTGCGGTTCGGGCTCGAAGGTCCAGGATGGATCATCGACGGGTGGCAAGGGAGATACCTGAATCACAGGCAAATCGTCTGCGGGTGTCGCGGACACCCAGCCCACAAAATGGGCGCGCGGCGGATTAGGAGCTTCCATTTGGAGCTCATTTGAAGCTGCAACATGGGAGTTCATGATGGTAGTGGAAGTTGTTAAACTTCCAAGCGAATTGGGATCTTTGGCAAGATCCACTACGCTGCTTCGTTTCATGGAACTGGTTGGCCCGCCGCGGCGGATCTTCGACGTTGCCGGCGGAGGGCGGCCTAAGGCTTCGTCGATGCCGACGGAGGGAAGCGGATTCTCCGCGGGAGAAACGATGGCGGGTTTCGGTTTGCGCCAAGGGTTGGTTTCGACGCAGCCGGAAAAGGCAAGTGGGATGAGTGACAAGAACAGCCAACCCCTAACCCCCAGCCCGTAACGGGCATGCACCCCTGAGCCGCAAGCGCTAGCTGCGCTACTGGAACGCACCATGTTCGAAACAACACTCACGTTAACACCCCTATTGCGGCAGCCTGGTCCTGAATCGAGACATCACGAAACGCGGCTAGCGCCCGCGGCTCACGTGGACGCTCTGAGCCGCAAGCGCTAGCTGCGCTACTGGCACCCACCATATCCGAAACAACACTCAC
>JALOQW010000033.1 GCA_025459275.1 Pirellula sp. | reverse complement strand
CAATAAGAACCAGGAAGGCGGCCAAAATGGGAAAACTCAAGAAGGCTAACGGGCCATCGATGGTGAAGTAACGAGGTGCGACAAAGAGAGTCGCCACTCCCAGCAAGGCCATGTAGACGAGCGACTGGGAACGCGACTGTTCAATCGAAATGCGCGAAATCAAAACCGATGCAAACGTATACAGCCCAAGTATCCACATCAACCGGGCGGGGAATTCGCCTTGGTACAAGGCGGTCATGAGAAACGCCACCAAAGAACCGATCATCAAGATGATCAACGCCGGCGCCAAGGCGGCTACGGAGTAATCCAACGATGTCGGGCGGAGTTTCGAATCGCTCATGGTTCAAACGCCATTTTCTTGACCATTGGCTGGCTCAAGGATAAATCGATAGCCTGCATCGCGGATCGTCAAAAAATGTCGGGGCTTGGCCGGATCGATTTCAAAAGCCTTGCGCAGTCGCATGACGAATTGATCAACACTGCGTGTCTGCATCTCCGGGGACATGCCCCATACCTCAGATAATAACTCCTGGCGGCTGATAACGCGCCCTTCATTTTCAACGAAGTAACGCAGGAGCTGCAGTTCTTTGTGCGTCAGCCGCGCCTCTTTGCCATCGACCAAGACTTCATAGGTATCGAAGTTGATCCTGGCCCTCCCAAAAACGATTTCGGTGACCTTTGCATTCAAGGTTGGGGAGGTCGGCTTGGACTGCAAAGGGTAGAGTTTGAGAAGATTTTTGACTCTCGACAAAAGTTCATCGAGATCAAAGGGCTTGGTCAGATACTGATTGGCACCGACATCGAAACCGCGTGTGCGATCCTCCGCGAGACTCCGTGCGCTCAAGATCAAGATCGGTATGAGTATCTCTTCCTGTCGAATCTTTTCACAAACTGCGTAGCCACTCATGCCAGGGAGCATCAGATCGAGGATCATCAGATCAAATGCGAAACGGTCCGCTTCGATCAAACGCAAGGCGGTGGGACCATCACCCACGAGCGTCACCTTATAACCTTCGGCTTCCAGGTTGTACTTCAAACCGTTTCCCAGATGGGTTTCGTCCTCAACGATGAGTATCCGAGGTTTCATGCTGGTTCCTGGACCGCCTGCCGAAGAGAATCGGGAAGATCCGGCTGCTGCCACACGCTCATTCCGCCATCCACATAGATGGTTTGGCCATGGATATGCTCTGCCAGGTCGCTGAGAAGAAAAGCGACCATCGGGCCGCAAACATCCGCCGACGGCACCGTTCGATTCGGGGTATGAAGCTGCATCCAATGCAACGCGGCCGGATCCTGAGCAAGGACGTGATCGGTTAACGGAGTGCGAACCAAGCCTGGGCCCATCGCATTGACGCGAATGGCATGCGGAGCGAGAGCGACACACAAAGACCGCACCATCCCGGAGACTGCCGCCTTGGAGGAGTCGTACGCAGTATGGGTCGGTTCTGCAAGCAGACCATTGATCGATCCGGTAAAAACGATCCTGCCCTTCATCGAGCGGCCTACCCAATATCGGGCAAACGACTGTGCGAGGAAATACGGGACTTTGACATTCACATGAAACGTGCGATCGAAGATCGACTCATTCATTTCAAGGAATGGTTGATCTACAAAAATCCCTGCGTTGTTTACCAACAAGTCCATTCCCGGATGACGAGCCAATAGAGGTTCGATAAATGAACGCTCGAGGCTGCTGATCTCTTGATTCAAATCAAAGCAGACCAACTCAGAACGATCGGATAGCGCTCGACATTGAGCTAACGTCGATTGGGCATGCGCATCCTCGCGCAATCCATGCAGCACTACGGTTGCTCCAGCACGACACAAGGACAGAGCAATGGCGGCTCCGACACCTTGGGTGGAACCTGTGACCAATGCCGTATGTCCAGACAGATCGATCATTGGGGTGTAAGTGCGGTCGACTCTACGGAATCTTCATTGTTCGGTTGTGCAGGCCGTTGCTGCTTGCGACCGGAGCGACGCAGAAGGGCAGCAGCCACAAACGACTTGAACAGCGGATGGGCTTGGGTCGGTTTGCTCTTGAATTCTGGATGAAACTGCACCGCTAGAAAGTAAGGGTGATTGGGTAACTCAATAATCTCGACCAGTCCGCCATCCGGGCTTAGTCCTGAGAACCTCATTCCGTGCGCTTCGTATTGTTGTCGGTAAAGATTGTTGAACTCATATCGATGGCGATGGCGTTCGGAAACCAAATCGGACTGGTAAGCACGATGAGCGACGGAGTCTCGGACCAAGTGACATGGCTGAGCCCCCAGACGCATGGTGCCTCCCAACTGAGTGACATTTCGCTGTTCATCAAGAAGGCAGATCACTGGATGCGGAGTATCCTTGTCGAACTCCGTGGAATGAGCACGGTTCAATCCGATCGCATTTCGGCCGAACTCGATCGCGGCACATTGCATACCTAAACAAATGCCAAAGAAAGGGATCTCTCGTTCTCTGGCATAGCGAATCGCCTGCACCTTGCCCTCGACACCGCGTTCGCCGAAGCCACCAGGAATGAGAATGCCATCGTAGCCGGACAGGAGTCGCTCCGGCCCTTCTTCCTCGATGTCGCTGCTCTGAATTCGGGAGATTCGAATCTGGCATTGATGATGAATACCCGCGTGGTCCAACGATTCGTAGATGGACTTGTAGGCGTCCTTGTGTTCAGCATACTTGCCTACTACGGCGATGCTGATCTCGTGTTTTGGGTTGCGGAGGGAATACATCAAATTGTCCCAGGCTTCGAGGCGAAGGGGCTGGGCGCTCAAACCGAACTTGCGAATGATGAATTCATCCAACTTGTGATCGCGAAGGGACATTGGCACTTCGTAAATCGAGAAGTCCTTGTCCTTCTCCTCGATCACGGCTTGAATGTCGACATTGCAGAAGAGGGCGATCTTCTCGCGCTCTTCGCGCGAAATGCTTTGTTCGCAACGACAGATCAAGACATCGGGTTGGATACCGATTTGACGCAACTGGCCAACGGAGTGCTGTGTAGGCTTGGTCTTGATCTCGGCTGCAGCCTTCAGATACGGGACCAATGTCAAATGGATGAACAGACAGTTCTCACGTCCAACATCTTGAGGGAACTGGCGAATGGCTTCGAGGAACGGCAAGCCTTCGATGTCCCCCACCGTCCCACCGATCTCGGTGATGACGATATCCGTGTTGGAATCGGCCAGACGTAATATGGCTTCTTTAATCTCATTCGTGATGTGCGGGATCACCTGCACCGTCTTGCCCAAGAACTGTCCGCGGCGTTCCTTCTCGATAACGCGCAGATAGATCTGGCCTGTGGTGTAATTGGAATCGCGGGTCAGTGGACCACTGGTAAATCGTTCGTAGTGGCCCAAGTCGAGATCGGTCTCGCTTCCATCGTCCAGCACGTACACTTCACCGTGCTGATAGGGACTCATGGTACCTGGATCGACGTTGATGTACGGGTCCAGCTTCTGCATCCGAACCCGCAGACCACGGGCTTCCAACAGCATCCCGATCGAGGCGCTCGTCAGCCCCTTGCCGATCGAACTGACCACCCCACCAGTGACAAAAATATGCTTTGTCATGGAATCCTTTGCTTGTCACAGACGCGAATGAGAGAATCTGGGCCACCAGACATCGATCTTACCCGCACGGCAATCGCGTGACAAACGGACGAAAAAAAGGATGACCCTGCAAACCGCTTGCAAGCCGGGACGATCCCCGTTAGCTTACGAAGCGGACACGGTCCTTATTGAATATTCATGAAACAACGTGGGACCGGTGAATACCGGTCGGATCCGCAGCAATGCCTACCCAACTCCCTTCTCCCTCGAAAAAACCTGGTTCCGAAGTCTTGAACACCGTACAGCCATACGCGTGGTGGCTGGCTGGTGGATTCGCCTTCGTGAGCTTATTCCTTCGCTTTGCCGACTTTCTCCCTGAGAATTTCGCAACCTTCGGAGCACTAGCGTTCTTTTGCGGCTTGTTCCTCAAGGGACCAGGACGATGGTTTGTTCCAATGGCCGTGTTGTTCGTGGCGGACTGCATTGGACACTACCAGAATGTGCCCGGTATGGGCTTCTACCATGTTCCGTCGATGGTCTTCAACTACGTCGGCTTTGCTCTTTTCGCCTCGGTCGGAGCAGGTCTAGGCGCGTGGTGGAATCGTTCTGCCAAATCCCCTGCTGCTGCACTAGCGTCGCTCCCTGTCGGAGCAGTAACGGGATCGTTCCTGTTTTTTGTAGTTAGCAACTTCGGCGCATGGCTCGACCCGCAAATGGGATACGAGAAGTCGGCCTCAGGATTGCTGCAATGTTATCTGATGGGATTGCCCTTCTGGCGAGCGACCTTGGCCAGTGATCTTTTCTTCGGAATCGGTTTCTGTGTCGTGGCTTGGTCTCTGTCATCTTGGCTGGCACGTCGCACGCATCAAGCGACCGTATAGCCCCCCCTAAGACCGAATTTGGCTCATGTTCTGCTCGGATTCTGCCGAGCATGAGAATGGAATGTGTAGCGATTGTATCGATTGCGCTACAGTTACATTGCCAGCAAAGCCAGACAAGGGATGGGATCGATGACGAAGTATCGCAAACGAGTTTCGGGCGCAACCTGGGGGTTTTGTTGCCTCTTGGCGGTTGGCTCGACAATGGGTTGCGTCAGCAAGCCTGGATCCCGTCCATCAATTTGGCCAACGCAAACCGTCGATGGCTCGAGCAATCTATCGATGGGCGAGACGTTTTCCAAAACGGCCACGTCGATGAAGAGCCAGTTCGCGACCGTCGGAGCGGCCATGTCGTCCGCCTACGCTAAGACCAAAACGGCGATCACCACTCCTTTCACAACAGCGTCGACGGCGACGCCAGCGGACCCGACCACTTCGCCAACCAAGCCGGTCACTGTCGCTCCCGAAATCCTGGTGGCTCAGGGTAGTTACTTCGAGTCGCAGGGCAATTATGCCAAGGCGATGGACAGCTATAGTCGCGCGCTGGAAATGGAAGCCAAGAATCCAACCGCACTACTCGCGATGGCGAGGCTATATGACCAACAGAAAGATCCGAACAAAGCTGCCGAGTTTTACCGAAAGGCCATCGACGTCGCTCCCAACAACGCGGACGCGTACGCGGAGCTTGGGAATCTACTCGCTCGAGCAGGAAACTTAAAGGAAGCCCGCACGGAACTGCAAAAGGCGGTGAACTTGCAACCCAAGAATCGCTCCCACCGCGCCAGCCTTGCAGGTGTGATCCTCGATTCAGGAGATGCAGAAGCCGCCTTCGATGAATTGCGACAAGTTGAAGCGCCCGCGATGGCTCATTATCAGCTCGCTTACCTGCACTTCAATCGAAAGAACATTCCTGCCACGCAACAGCACTTGAATTCCGCGTTGCAAATCGACCCCAATCTGAAACCTGCGAGGGACCTGCTGAACAGCATGGGTGGCGCGCAAAATGTTTCGAGCATGATTCAACAAGGGCAGCAGATCTATCAACAAGCGGGCACCCTCGCGGGCGACGTATCACGGGGCCTCCAAGGCTTCGCGCCGGCCCCTCCGGTCCCGGCGCAGCCACTACCAACTCCAGCGTTCCCGAGCCAACCCGCCACACCTGGCTTTTAGGCCCAATACCGTTCAACGACGGTAGTGGAAGTTGCCAAACTTCCCGGTGCTCAAGGATCTTTGGCAAGATCCACTACACCGGTGCTCCAGGATCTTTTGGCAAGATCCACTACAGTCTTTGTGCGAAAGTATCTTTGGCAAGATCCACTTCATGAGGTCGGTTCGTTGAACGGCATTGCTTTTGGAACCGGTTCAACCTGGTAGCGTATCACTCACCGTATCCACGCCACATCCAAACCAAGGTATCTGCCAGCGTGTGTTCGAAGACTCGATTATCGCAGTGCTTCGATTTCTTCGAAAAGATGTATCGATACTCATAGCCTTTGGACTCGAGCACTGCTGCCGTCCGTTCATTGGCCATGACCCAGTTGTGGTAGGTCTCCTCGGCGTCGTTGGCACGAAGATCGTTCTCGGCAACGTGCGTAAAGATCCTGAGCGGCTTCTTCTCGCTGTTGCCGATCAGATTCATGCTCGAATGGTACTCCCAAGCCCCAAGGGGATATTGAGCTTCCTCGGCAGCGTCGTCATCTTGCTGGTCAACAAAGGTACCTGAGTAAGTAATCAGTCTGCGAAACAAATCCGGACGGAACCAGCCCATGGTTAACGCTGCTGCGCCACCGGAACTGCAACCCATGACGGCTCGTCCCCACGGATCATCGGTAATGGCAAACTGAGGATACTCCTTCCTAATCTCCGGATGTTGCAGCACGGCAGGGATCACTTCTCCGTCGATGAATCGCGCCAGACGGTCCGACATCGTATCGTATTCCAAACCACGTTGACTCCCTTTGCTGTCATCGCCACCATTCTGAACACTGATGACAACGAACGCAGGTAATCGTCGCTCGGGATCGGGTGATCGGGTCAAGTTATCCAAAGCATTGCGGACCAGGTTCCAATGGCTTGGGCCATCATGCATGACCAGCACCGGTGCTTTAGTCCCGTCCACATAGGCATCGGGAACATAGACAAAGATCTTGCGCTCTTTGCGAACCGGCTTTTTGGAATCGAGGGTGGCATCATCGCCACGAAAGATCTTGCTGTCGGCCAGGGGCATCGCAAACTCGAAGGCCTTGCCTTTCGGATTGCCTCGATCGGTCAAATCGGGATCGATTCGATACTCCGGCCCAATAACGAACTTGCCGTTCGCATCGGCGGGAATATTTCCGATGGTTGCCTCTTGGCCATACCCGGGTCCCTGAGAAAGTAGGAAGGCAACTACCCCGACCAAAAAACACATTTTTGATTGGTAGGGCAACGACGGAGCAACGGCAATGGCACTCAACATGGGAGAGACTTTCGAAAATGAGTACAAACGGCTAACAAGCCACAGCATATCAAATCCTGAAGGCCGACAGGATGAGGAGGAGCAGTCCCAAGATCGCTAACATCGCGGCCACGATTCCAGCCGTCGAACGGGGAAGCGTGGGATCCACTTTCCGGATGGCTTTGATGTCGCGACTGTACTCCAGCCATCCGAACAATAGGGACACCAATCCCATCAGGATCATCAGCACACCGAACTCATGAGGGCCGACCCAATGTGTCGAGTCGGCTTTTCCCGGGATGTCGAATTGAAAGAACTTTTGCACCGTGAATCCAAACGTGATCAAC
Organism: Pirellula sp.; assembly: GCA_025459275.1. Classification (GTDB taxonomy): domain Bacteria; phylum Planctomycetota; class Planctomycetia; order Pirellulales; family Pirellulaceae; genus JBKCUI01. The sequence goes on along the minus strand of JALOQW010000033.1, from coordinate 9,996 downwards.
GATGTCGCAGTCCGTGTGGACGCCATGATGGTTCGTTCGTACGCGACCCGCGTTCGTTCGATGGCTAGTTTGGTGGCAATATCGAGAGGTGTTGCAGGATCTGGCATGGACATTATTCCATCAGCACTTTGATTTGGCCGACGACTAGGGGATCTGGCGCATGAGATGTCGATAGCGAACCGTCGAAGGCCTGGACGCCGACAGGTCTTGCTCCAGTATGATCGCCTCACTCAACGGAAATTGCTCGAAGCGACTTGCCGATTCCAGCATACCAAGAACACAAAGGGCCGTTGCGCCCGCGTCCGCGTCGATGGCGGTTTCCGCGATGGCTGACACGCTCTGCCGCCTCCGAACGGGCTCTCCCGCACGTGGATCGATGAGATGGCTGTATCGCACACCATCGATCTCTATAAACTGATTCAAATCGCCAGAGGTGGTAATCGCACAGTTACGGAGCCGCAGCTGCCGAAGCAGCGGGGCCTCTTTGCCGAGTCCAGCGACATCGACTTTCCAACCCGTTGATCCGGGAGGTGCCTCGCCAACCCGAATATCACCGCCGATGTCGATAAGCATCGTTTCGATGCCGCTGGCTCTCATTTTCTCGAAAGCGCAATCGATGATATAGCCGGTTGCTAATCCAGACACATCGATACGCATCCCTTCTTTGGCGAATACCACCGAGAACGATTTCTCTGAAGGGTCTCGATCATCTGTGGAGTCAAGCCATTCCACTAGATGCCATCCCACTCTCGACCGAGCGGCGTTCATGGATTCCTGGCTGGGCAACTGTCCAACACGTCGCGATTGCGACCATACCTGAGTCAACGGACCGACCGTTGCATCGAAGGCTCCATGACTGAGCTCATGCCATCGATGGGCATGCTGCAATGTCTGCCCCAAATCCGTGCTGAGCCGTATGGGTTGCCCGACCGTTGCCACCATTCTTGAAACTTCGCTTGATGGGTCGTAGTTGTTCAGGATGGGAATCAGTCGCTCAATCTCGGTCAGTCCTGCATCGATCGCTTGATGGGCAAGAGGCTCTTGATCGGCGTAGACAACCATCTTCAGTATCGTCCCCATTGAAGGGGCGACATATTCGTATCGCTCAAGAGGCTTCATGGCTTCTCGAATCTGGCGCGATAGACCGGCAATCCGTTCAATCGCGTGCGTCGTTCGAAGTGGGTTCGGTAGTCCATGGTGTGAGTGGCAGCCGGTTCCGGAACATAGAATGGCCCTTTGAACGAAGTGAGTTCCAGGATCCTGGCAACGGCCTCCTCATAATAATCCAAAACGTCCGTCCAGAAGTGGAGTTGCCCGGATGCGACCAGGGTCCTCTGGATGTTGAGGATCGTTTCATCGCTGAGAACGCGCCGTTTCTTGTGTCGGGATTTCCACCATGGATCGGGGAAGTACACGTGGACTGCTGCCAAGCTGTTCTCTCGCACGTCGTGTTGCATGACCGCGACGGCGTCGCACGCGATGAAGCATGCGTTGGTGACTCCCAAGCGAACAAGTTTCGATTGCGCATCGCGCGCGTACTTGGTGGCAAGCTCCAATCCGATGAAAAACCGATCCGGATGCGATTGGGCCGCTTGGGTCAAGAATAATCCTTTCCCAGAACCGATCTCTAGCTCGATAGGTTGAGCGGAGGCAATGGCTTTGGCGAATCGATCTGCATCTTCCACGTCACAAAAACGAGACCTTGGGGAGAATTGCGGATTTCGATCTTCGAGATGGGGGGGGCTGTGTTGCATGTCGCACAGGTTGAGTTATAAACGATCCGAACCCTGCATCCTTCTGCGGTTCGTACAAACCTAGCGCAGCGGAAGCTTTTCAGGATACGCAATCCCTCCCATTACGATACCCCCGAAAGGTCCCACCTCCATGACTTCGTCCATCCAGACATCGCTTGCCAATCCCGCAGACAACCATGGCAAATCGACCTCGAGTGCGTCGACTCGCAGATCTTTCCTGAAATCGACTGCGGTCGCAGGAGCCGCCACTGGAATGACGGCCAGTTTCCTCCAGCGATCGGTGCACGCCCAAGGAACGGACATTATCAAGGTTGGCTTGGTCGGCGCCGGAGGGCGTGGTACGGGTGCAGCCAAGGATGCCATGGACGCCGATTCGGGATGCCGCCTGACCGCCATCGCCGAAATCACCGACGATCGTCTCGAAGGAGCGAAACGAAACCTGAAACGGTCTCTCGGGGATCGATACGCGGTTCCCGACGACCAGTGTTTTGCAGGTTGGGATGCCATGAAGCGACTCTTGGAAACCGATATCAATGTCGTCCTCTTGGCTACGCCTCCTGGGTTCCGCCCGATGCAAATGGAAGCCGCCGTCGCGGCTGGCAAGCACGTGTTTTGTGAAAAGCCTGTCGCCGTGGATCCGGTCGGTGTCCGTCGAGTGATGGCCGCCAGCGAAGCTGCAAAAGCAAAGGGCCTGTCGGTCGTTTCCGGTCTGTGCTGGCGCTACGACTACGGAGTTCAAGCGACCATCGACAAGATTCTCAACGGCGCCATCGGGGACATCGTGACCATTCAGGAAAACTACCTCGCGGGCACTCTTTGGATCCGCGAACCCAAAGACTCCTGGACACCGATGCACAATCAAGTCATGAACTGGCTCTATTATCGATGGCTGAGTGGCGACCACATCGTCGAACAATTCATCCATTCACTCGACAAGTCTTTGTGGTTGCACAACGATACCCCTCCTGTGCAATGCTATGGTCTGGGAGGACGACAGGTGCGCACCGAGTCCGAGTATGGCGATATCTACGATCACTTCTATGTCGTATATCAGTGGGCCGACGGTACCCGTACGTTTGCAGCTACGCGGCAAATGCCTAACTGCTTCAATGAAACCGAGGACTTTGTTTTCGGTACCAAGGGAACGGCCCGCGTCCTGGCAAATGAAATCACCGGCGAAAACCCATGGCGATTCACGGGTGACAAACCGAGCATGTACTATCTCGAGCATGTTGCCTTGATGAAATCCATTCGTGACGGCAAGCCCATCAACAATGGTGACTACATGTGCAAGAGTACGCTGATGGCCATCATGGGTCGCGAAGCAGCTTACTCAGGCGAGATCATTCGTTGGGACGACATCAAAGAAAGTAAAATGTCATTGGTGCCCGAGACGTTGGCTTGGGGAGAGGCTCCGGAGGTCGTCGTCCATCAGCCCGGTTCGTATTCCTTTAATCAACCCGGCTAAGCTGATCCTTCTGGCTTATCTGGCACCTTAGTTCCATCCACGCTCGCAACGGAGACAGCGCGATGAGTCGCAAAGAAAAGATCCTCGCGATGTTGAACGATGATCCCAATGATCCCTTTCTCCGCTACTCATTGGCCATGGAGTTGCGGAAGGAGGGGAATCATGAGGAGAGCATTCGGATGCTGCGAGCATTGGCCTACGATCCTGACGCCAAATACGTCGCAGGCTTCTTTATGGCAGCCCAACAACTAGCTGAACTGGGCCAGATTGAAGAAGCTCGTACGGTTCTCCGCGATGGGATCGATGAAGCGCGCAAACAAGACAACCTTCATGCTGCCGCAGAAATGAGCGAGCTGCTGTCGGATCTGGGTAAGTGATTCTCAATACGTCGGCAGCGCATCGACGGTATCATTCAATTCGACCGTGTCATCCAATTCGACCATTTCACCCAAAGGGCGTAGCTACATGATTCGTGCGTTCCTCTTCCAGTGTATCACACTGGTCGTCTCGATGGTTGCCAATGGTCATGGGCAAGAACCGACGGTGCTCCCCGTTTGGCCAAGCATGCCCCCGGGCGAATCGGGGAAACTCCCCGAGGAATCGGATTCGACAAAGCCGACAGATGGCTTGGTAGCTGGCAAGCCAGTGATTCGATGGGCCAATGTGCAATCACCAACGCTGACCTTGTATCGACCGGCAAAGGAGAAGGACACGGGAGCCGCCGTGCTGGTCTGTCCTGGAGGCGGATACAATATCCTGGCGATGGACTTGGAAGGGACCGAGACCTGCGAATGGTTGAATTCGATTGGCGTAACCACAGCGCTCCTCAAGTATCGTGTTCCGCGGCGCGAAGGACGGCCTCCGCACGAGGCTCCGTTGCAAGATGCACAGCGAGCTATGAATCTTTTGCGACATCAAGCCTCCTCGCTGGGCATCGATCCCGCAAGAATCGGTTGCTTGGGCTATTCCGCCGGTGGTAACCTCTGCGGATTGCTGAGCACTCGATTTAGCCAAAGGAGCTACGATGCCATCGACGACGCTGACAAACTGATTCCGCGCCCTGATTTTTGCATGCTGATCTATCCGGCTTATCTGGTCGATCCCAAGAATCGCGCTCAACTCTCCGACACATTCAAGATCCCAAACGATGCGCCACCGATGTTCTTGACGATGGCTCAAGACGATCCGCTGGGTTGCGAAAACATCTTGGTCCCGGCCATGGAGTTGACCAAACTCAAGATACCTTGTGGGCTGCACCTGTTCCCGAGCGGCGGCCATGGTTACGGGCATCGCCGCACGAATAATCCTGTCACTCAGTGGACCGATCAAGCCGAAGGCTGGTTGCGTGAGCGTGGGATCTTGAAGCCGAACTAGTGCGGACCGATAGGCTTGACCGTACCCACGTTTTGTTTCCTGAATTCGTACTCGTACTCAATGAAATGGTACTCGTACTCGAATGAGCCGGATGATCGAGAGCGAGTACGAGTACTGTCCTTCGGACGGAGTAGAGTACGAAGCTCCAATGAATTCGGACCTCATCATAAAAAACCGAGGGTAAAGACAAGGCTGATAGGTCCAGGTACGTCCCCAACAAATAGCCCAAGCCCGGGAAGGGACGACATTGTGGCTTGACGCTCCGCCGTCGAGTTCCCCTTCGTCTCGTCTTGCCGTTCCGATGTAGATCCTAGAACAAGAAACGTGCTTCCCGGTCCTATCGATACTGGGGAATGATTCACGACGACGGAGCTTCGTGCCACATTGCTATTTGCTTTTATTGGTAGGCTCTCGGCCGAATTTACTCAGTCGCATCCGAGTATTGCACGACTGTTTTGACCACGTTTTTCTGTTGCAGTGTCTTCTGTCCTGGCTCGGAAGACTCTTCGCTTCGATTGATCTCAAACTCTTGCTCCGAGATGGCGCGAAACAAGCGTCCGCGCTGGCGATCGAACCACAGGGTGCTGCTACCTTCCTGTTTCACCAGAGCCCGCGACGGGTCGTCCAATTGGAAAGCGGGGGTGATCTTGAACTTGTCGAGGGTAACGCCGTCGATTGCTTCTTCTCCAACATACTGGTAGGTGGTCGACGTTTTCACGGCTCCGATCCCCTGAATCAAGGTTTGAGACGTCGAAGTCCAAGTAGCCCCGACATCCAAGGCCCGCCCCGGGAACTCCAGGCTCTCTTGGGTGAACGTGTTCCGCACCGTGGCTTCGTCGAGCCCCAGTTGGTTCTTGAGTCGATCCAATATCTCCGGTTCGAATTGAACATCGATGATTTCCCCTCTCGATGTCGTCACAGCCGTAAACTTGACCTGCAACAAGGATCGCAACCGGGCAGTGATGGGCGCATCATTCTCCTGAGGTTCCGGATCACCGCTGTCGATGAGGACTTGCCCCCCAGACCTGAGTCGCAGATGACGAACCGATTGTTCCACCGCAGCCGAGCCATTTTCGAAGACCTCCTTGATGTGCCAACGCAACCGTAGCAATTGGTCTGTCTCAACACGTTTGCCATTCATTTCATTGACCAGCTCTTGCGTCATGGCGACGTCCCAATTCTCCCCTTCGCGGAACTTCCAACGGAACTCCTGCTGCGCAAGTCCCTGCTGCAACAGACCAGGTGTCGACAAGGCCACGCAAATTGCAAAGGCAACAAGAGGGACTCGGTACATCGTTCGATAGACTCCATTGAAAAAGAAAGACTCCTACATCGAGATCCACTTTACACGTTCGGGACGTTGTGGGAAGGGAACTTTGTCCGTAGGCTTTTGAAGATTCGCACCATGTGCTCGTTTCTGTTACAATTCATGGAGTTTCTTTGCTGATTCACATGGGACCTGCGCAAGGAAGAATTGCCCGCAATGCAATGGCTGATCGTTTCCGTCATCGTGGTCACGTGCGCGGTCTTTGCCGTCAAGTACGCGATTCAAGGGATCCAAACCCTGTTGGGGTACAGCCCCCAAGGGTCGGATGGCTCAGCAACCAGCGTTGGGTCACCATGTGGCGGTTGCGGAGGTTGCAAGAAGCCCTCGGCAAATAACCCGATCACCATCGTCGAGATAGGTTCCAAAATTCGAACATGAGCAACCAATTCGGCCTTCGCAATCTGTTGTTGATTACGGCTGGGGCCGCGGGCTGCATGATGTTGGTGATCTATGCCATCCGCAATCATGGTGACTACGCTGCCATCGCTTTGGTGACCTGTTTAGCCATGGTCATCCTCCCATTCCTGCTGTTTGGGATTGCGTTTGCCATACTGCTTCCTTTGGGAGTCATTGACGCCATGGCCCGCGAATCGGCGGCACCTGCGGCAAGTCCCTTTGCGACCGATCGGCTTCCGGATCAGCAAGTACTTCCTAGCAATCACGAACCGTCGCATTGAGAAGCCCAACTCCGATGATCGTCCCCACCTCAACCGACGAACCAATCATTGAATTGCGGCGACTGCACCGATACTTCGGTACGACCAGAGCGGTCGACGATGTCTCGTTCGAGGTCTATCGTGGTCAGGTATTCGGATTCATCGGTCCGAACGGGGCTGGGAAAACGACCAGCATGCGCATTTTGGCGACGCTGGAGTTACCCAGTTACGGCGACGCCTTTATCGATGGTTTTTCGGTCGTGAACGACCCCGACCTGGTTCGAAAGCGATTGGGCTTCATGCCCGACGGAAGCGCTCTGTATCCCAATATGAATTGCGTGGAGTACCTCGATTTCTTCGCCCGTTCCTACGGATTGATTGGACGCGATCGCGACGATGCACTTCGGCGCACCCTTTCGTTTACAGGCCTGGACAAGATCGCTTCCAAGTCCATCACGGGACTTTCGAAAGGAATGCGCCAGCGACTGAGCTTGGGACGGGCGATGATTCACCGACCTTCGGTGCTCATTCTGGATGAACCAGCCAACGGACTGGACCCACGAGCTCGTATCGAGCTGCGTCAGCTGATTCGGCAGCTCGCCTCAGAAGGTACGACCATTCTGGTTTCCTCCCACATTCTGACTGAATTGGCGGAGATGTGCGATCAAGTTGGAATCATTGAGCGCGGTAAGCTGCTGGCTGTTGGAAGTGTCGAGGAGATCCATCAATCGATGCAGGGCGCCATGCGCGTTCGGCTTCGCACCATGAATCGCGCTGAGGAGCTCGCGGCTTCATTGGCACAGAGATCAGGAGTCTTCGATGTGCAGCGACAGGGGGATTGGATCCAACTGGAGCTCAGCGGTGGCGAGACGGAACAAGCGTTGTTGTTGCGTTCCATCGTGGAATCGGGATTCGAAGTGCTTGAGTTTGCTGCTCATCGCGAATCGCTCGAAGACGTTTTCATGAAGATCACGACAGGAGCGGTGCAATGAGTGACGTCACGTTATCCGATCCCACTCAGAAGTCTCACGAAGAAGCGGTTCGTCTATTGATCGATGGCGATACTGCATGGGATCGCAGGCTCCTTCAGGCCAGCAATTGGCTCAATCCGATCCTTGTCAAGGAAACGCGCCAAGCGCTCAAGAGCAAGCAGTTTACCTGGACGTTCATGCTGTTGATTGTGATCGCCATTGCATGGACTTTAATCGGAATTCTATCGAGCATCCCCAACATTTACTACGACGCCGATGGTTCGGTTTTTCTGCTGGGATACTTGATTATCTTGCTTTTCCCATCGATGCTCGTGATCCCACAAGCCACATTTCGATCCATGGCTTCCGAGCTCGAGGATGGTACGTTTGAAACGCTGTCGTTGTCGTTGCTTCAGCCAAGCCAGATCATTTACGGCAAGCTGAGCGTTGCAGCTCTGCAACTGGTCCTGTATCTGTCGATTCTTGCCCCTTGTATCGCGCTGACTTATCTGCTCCAAGGGGTCACGCTAGAGATCATTGCGGCATTGCTGTTGATCATCGGATCGGTTTGTCTGTTCCTGTGCACCATCGCAATTTTCTTGGCCGCGACAGCGCGGAGCCGTGTCGTGCAGGTTCTCTTTTCGGTCGTCATGATCGGTCTTCAACTCGTGGCCGGTGGAATTCTGTTCGGTTACATCATCCAAATCGTTCGAGAACAGAGTCTAGGCTGGGAAGGCTGGACCGCAACGATGCTGACTTTGCTGGCTCTCATCGCCTACGGATGGTTGTGGATGCGATGCTCTTCGAGCTTGATCGATATGGCGAGCGCAAATCGATCCACACCGATCCGCAGCGCGGTGTTCATCGTCGGTACAGCCATCGCCGTTTGCGGCGCATTCATGGTGCTCATCAATCAAGGAAACCTAGGGGACGAATCCGCTCAAATTGCGTGTGTTGTAGCCGTCTTTTGTTGGATACACTGGGGCATCGCCGGGGGATGGATGATGGGTGAGAGCGGAATTATCACCAATCGCGCACGGCGTACCCTTCCCGATTCCTATTTCGGCCGCGTTTTTTTGACTTGGTTCAATCCTGGAGCCGGTCCCGCATACCTGCTCATCGTGCTTGGTTTTATCGGACCATGGATCGCATTTTTCGCGGTGTTGACGATCGTCAATTTATCGGTCGCCGGATCCAATGCCACGAAAGAGATCGCCTTCTCGAGCTGGGCATACGTGTCCGCTCTTGCAGCCTATCTCGCTCTCTATCTGGGGATCGTTAGACTAACACTGCTGATCATCTTTAGGAAATCACGAGCGCCGAGGATGCTCCTCTCTTTCGCCATGGTTTTCGTAATGTTCATTCTGTCGATTTTTCTTTCGCTATCGATCAGTCTGGCGGCTGGCGATTATAGAGATATGGAGTTCGACTGGTACTGTTTCATCAATCCGATCTGGACCCTTGGCGAACTGTTTCCGACGATGTATCAAGCTCGGCAAGGCATGTCCATTTTTGATAACGGTGAGGAACTGTTTGCATGGTTGGCTTTGGTCGTATCCGCATCCATCGTGTTCCTCATCAACGCTGTCTTCACAGCGCGTGATGTTATGGTCAGTCGGATTGAAACGCCGCCGCGTGTGCTGGCAGAACGTCCTGGGAACAAACGCGCCAAGGAGACTCCAACTTGGGAGGAACTATGACTGCTCAATACGTACTTTCGTTGATCTTCGCTATCGTCGCCCTTCCCTGCGTGGCCATGTCTCAAATTCGTCCCCCCAACTACGAAGAAGCCTTAGTCCCCTCGTTCGAGCTCCCAGACGTTCTGCTCGGACGAGATGGCAAGCGTGTCGAGTCCGCCGACGGCTGGGAGGAACAGCGAACCTACCTTGTAGAGACATTGGCGAATGGAGAGTATGGGTTCGCTCCTCAGGATCAAGTCGAAGTTCGGTTGGAGTCGTTTGACGACGGCAGCTACACCCAAGGCACAGAAGTGTACGACGCCATACGGAGACGCCAGTTTCGAGTGACCCTGATCCGGAACGGCCGGTCCGTGGCCATCGACTTGTTGCTGTGGTCCCCAAGGCATGCTTCCAAGCCAGCGGCATGTTTTCTTGGTTTGAATTTCCGTGGAAATCAATCGACCACCGATGATCCGAATGTCCGCATCACTGAAAGTTGGTGCGATTCGCGGAACCCAGGAGTGGTCGATAACCGTGCTACCGACGCCAGCCGCGCCAACCAACTCGATCGATGGCCGATCCGAGAGATCGTCGGCGAAGGCTATGCGCTGGCATCGGCCTACTACGGGGATATCGATCCCGATTTTGATGATGGATTTGAAAACGGGGTTCATGCGCTTTACCCAGACTTTCGATGCTCGGATGAGCATCCAGAACGCTGGGGAACGATCGCTGCTTGGGCATGGGGACTATCGCGGCTCGCCGAC
>JALOQW010000307.1 GCA_025459275.1 Pirellula sp. | reverse complement strand
ACCGCGATGATTCTGTCTTCATCGATTACAACAGGACGCTCAATGGGGCTTTGCAGTCGGCGCCTTCGGACGGATTCGTCGTCCGAGCTCGACGCGATGCGAGTTTGATCGTCGACCCCGGCATTGTTGCAAAAATGTCTGGAGGGAGAATCGAGGTCGGCATTGGAGCCACGATGTTGGCGGAAGGGACTCCGAACAAGCCGATCGTGTTCACGTCGCGAAGAGACGATCGCTATGGCGCAGGTGGCACGTTTGACTCGAACAATGATCGCAATGCCACAACCCCTCGGTCGGCCGACTGGTCAGGTATTGTGAGTCGCCATCTGGGAACCCTCAGTATTGACAATACCTTGATTAGCTTTGGAGGTGGCGAATCCCGAATCCCCGGGGGCTTCGCGTCGTTCAATGCAGTAGAAATTCATCAATCGACCGCCAGAATTTCCAATTCTGTTTTTGATAACAATGCCTCTGGTGCCACAAACTTCGGCAGTACCAATCGCGATACACGCGGTATCAATGATGCAGCGGTCATTTTTGTGCTGGGAAGCCAGCCTGTGATCATCAACAATGTCTTCAAAGACAGTCGTGCCGCAAACACGGCGGCAATCAGCGTCGATGTGAATGCAATGAACTCGGAATTCATCCGGGACTTTGGTAGATCGACTGGATTCAACCTGCGCGAGAACATCGGCATCGGAAACTTCGGTCCACTGGTGAAGAACAATCGATTAGGTGGAAACAGCCTCAACGGCATGCGTGTTCGCGGCAACACCTTGACGACCGAAGTCGTTTGGGACGATACCGATATTGTTCATCTTTTGGAAAGCCGGATCAATGTTCCCGATTACCATACGTACGGAGGACTGCGACTGGTCAGTAAGGCGGATGAAAGCTTGGTGGTCAAGGCCGGAAACGGAGCAGAGATCATCGCTGAAGGAAGACCCTTGGATATCAAGGATCGAATCGGAGGAACGGTTCAAGTCATCGGGCAACCCGGTTTTCCGGTCGTCATCACAAGTCTTTCGGATGACACCATTGGTGCTGGGTTTGATTTCGCGGGCAACTCGCTCGTCGACACCAATAACAACGGACCGTCGCAAGGGACCGCTGGTAGTTGGCGAGGAATCACGTTCGCCCCATTTGCGAACGACCGAAATGTTGACTTCCGCTACGAGCGCGAGCCGGATCAGATTAGCGAGGGACTGAATAACACTCCCGCAACGGCCGAAGATTTGGGGCTGTTGGCCAATAACCTCAACGCGGGCGATGAGAATTTGCGGCTCGGAGTCACACTGACAGGGAGCATTGCATCTCCTCAGGACATGGATGTGTTCCGATTTGGTGCCACGGCCGGGTCAATGCTTTGGATTGATATCGATCAAACCTCCGGCTCACTCGATTCGGTCGTGGAGCTGATCGACAGCGACGGACGGATTATTGCGCTGAGCAACGACTCCATTTTTGAGTCGGTTGGCAGATCGACCTATTCTGATCCAAGCCAGATCTCGGCAGATCGCGTTTTGCCGATGGATCAACTTGCATCCGCTAAGAGAAACGCCAACCAACCCAACGCACAAGTCGACTTCCTCGGAGTAAATCCGCTCGATGCAGGGCTCCGAGTCCTACTACCAGGGGTTGCAGGAAACTTCCGAAATTACTTCATCCGTGTCCGGAGCAGCAACGTTTCGCCTGAGCCCGGAAAATCCGATCCCGCACGCTTGGTCGATCCAGCATTGATCCAAGAAGGGATCACCGTCGGCGGGTACAAGTTGCAGTTGCGTCTTCAACAAGAACAAGAAGTCGCTGGCTCGACGGTTCGATTCGCGGATATCCGATTCGCAACGGTGGGCATCGACGTCCAAGGCGGGCCGATGCATTCGCCGCTCGTCGGAGAAATCGGCGAACAGAATCCCAATGAGACCAACGCTTCCGAGCAATCGGCCATCGATATCGGAAACATCGTGGTAAACGATCGTGCCGGTGTATCAATCGCGGGGACGATTGCGTCGCGACAGGATATTGATTGGTACAACTTCTCGGTTTCCCGTGAGGCAATCCAACAGGTCAGCACTACACCACAAAGCCACATCGCGCTGACCTTCGACATTGACTATGCCGATGGCCAAGGACGAGCGAACACCCAACTTTGGATCTTCGAACGAAATCCTCAAAGCGGGCAACTGACCTTGATTGCTGCGGCCAATGACTCCAACATTCAGGACGATCAGCCGCGCGTCAACAAGGGGGCGGATCTGAGCGATCTGACTCGTGGTTCGCAAGGCAAACGCGATGCGTTCCTGGGCCCGATCGAATTGCCGGCAGGTGAATACACAGTAGCCATTACGAATGCGTCGCTTAAGAACGCGAACTTAGATCAGTTCACAGCGGCCAATGGATTCCCAGGTTCCAACACGGTTCGCATGGAGCCTCTTGATTCCGTGCGATTGATTTCGGAGGATCGATTCTCGCAACCCACCAACCGGCCATCGAGAAATCAAGCACCGTTGCAACCTGGTCGCTTCGCCCTATTCTCCCCTTCTCCAACGATGCCTAACGCTGGGGGGACCGGGCTGCCCAATGCAGTGCCATTTAATCTGTCCGATGTAACCCTATTCTCGGGCTACTCAGGACAACTCCTCTACGGCAATGCCCTAACAGCGGCCAAGGAAGGAACCGGTGCCAACTTTACCCAAAATGCGGTAGATATTGCTGTATCCCCTGCGGGACGCGCCTTCGGAGCGGGAGCTCAAAGCGGTTTTCAGGATAATTTGGGAGGTGTGCTATTCGGCATCGACATCGGGGACGCAGGATCTGCGGTTCCGGGGACATCCGCCCCTAGCGCTGGGTTGACCACCTTTGCTGGGCGACTTGACGATGCAGATCCGCCGAACATCGTCATTGAACCGCGCAACAACGTTGGTGACGGGATGCGCTTTCACGCAATCTCCTTCTCGAATGTACAGTCGAACGGTGGACCGGCAACGTTCTGGGGGGTGGGCAGCCGAGGCAATCAGGGAACGGATGCCACTTATATTTTCGCTGCTCCTTGGCAACGGAATGTCCTGTACCGACTGGATCCGAATAGTGGAAATGCGATCAATCCCGACGGTTCAACCACTGCCTTGGATCCGAACTTGAACGGCGCAGGAACTCAACTTGCGGCCGCAGGTGCGTTCGTTTCTGCCGTAGGTGAAGTTACCGGATTGGCTTCGATTAACGGCACCTTCTTTGGGGTATCCAATCGCGGGGAGTTGGTCACGCTGGGAGGTACAGTGGCTACCCTCCGCGATCCAGAGACCAATCAGATCATTCCGTTCACCGGCTTGACGGCTGGACCAAGAAATGTTGAGAACGGTCGCTATGCACAACTGCTGTTCGGGATCACTGCCGCGGGTCGCATCTATGCATTTAATACCAATGGGGATCTTCAACCAATCTTCCCACGGGGCCGTTCGTTCGCCCAGATTCCTGGGGCCAATGGTCTCGTCGGAGCGATCGGCATCGATTTCTCTTCACTCGATGTGAACATGTGGCATGCTTCGCAGGACCAAAACGTTGCGGGTCGCGGGCGGCTTGAGAACTTTAATGAGTCCCGTGATGCCACTGAAGGTGGCGTGACGCTTCGATTTGCATTCGACAGCGATGGTACTGATGGCGATGCCATGCCGGGCAATTGGTCTGGGATCTATTCAGGACTTGGAATGGAGAACTCCTACGCCGCTCCGGGCGGCGCGATGGGAGCTCTTGAAAGCGATCTGATCGATCTCCGAAACTACTCGGCCGATGATCAGCCAACGTTGTATTTCAACTACCTCGCGAATACCCAGGACAACAACCAAACGAGCGCTCTAGGGGACAACGTCACTGCTCTCGACTCGTTACGCGTTTACGGAACGAGTGCGGATGGTCAATGGGTACTGTTGGCCACGACCAATAGTCCTACGAACAACACCTTTAGCGAACAGGGAAATGGTTCGGATGAATTCGATTTGAGCAACACCGGGTACGAAGATGCATTTGGTCGGACGCGAGTTGCTGAAGAGCTGTTTGATGTGGGGCAGTGGCGTCAGGCTCGCATCAATCTCGGCCCTTTAGCAGGCAAACGCGACGTCAAGCTTCGATTCGAGTTCAGCACGGTCGGTGATTTCCGTTCAGCGGACCCAGGTCGAGGTGGCATCGAATTAGGTGCGGTTCCAGGTGATCGCATCCGCGATGGCGAAACGATGACACTTGCTGGCACCACCTTTGAATTTGATCTCGGATTGGTGCTGAATGCTCCAAGTGGCAGGAGCATTGCCGTCGGGGACCAAATCAAGATCGGCAGCGACTTCTTCACGTTCGGTAATGCAGGAGCAACAGGAATCCCCTTTACCCCTGGGGACACTCCGGCCGCCTTGGCGGCTTCGATTCGAACGACATTAGCAGCCAACGGGTACACGGTTCAGACAAGTACATCAACGCCCAGCGTATTGAATGTGACCCATTTGAATGGTGTTCGTTTGACTGCACCCACCGTTGCTGATCAGTACGACATCTTGGGAGCGGATGACGCAATCATCAGTGGACTTCCTGGCGTACAGGGGACCAATACCCCGGTATTCGTCAACAACGCGATGAATGTGATTCAGGTTCGCGATGCCGTTCGTACGGCCCTTGCACTTGCATGGAACGTCCCATCGCAACGCACAAACCTCGATGTCTACAGGGTGCGTGGAAACGTCATCCTGATCCACAGTGCTGACCAAACATTCACTGGATCCAACCCGGGTCCCCTGACCTTGTTTGCTCGACGTTCTGGAGACAATTTCGGGCCTGTCGACGGAGCGGATCGTTGGGCAGAGAATGGCAAACGGAGCCAAGGGAATCGGCCTGGAACTGGCATTATCCCTGCAGGAATCTTCTTAGATGACTTCATCATTGGTTTTGCGGAACGAGGGGAGGTTGTCCTGGCACCTTCCACGAACCCAGGTGGACAGACCTTTAATGATTCTCGCTTCTACGAACGTGCAGGTGGCCCCAATGGCACGCCGGTTCAAGAAATCGAAACTGGTACATACCAGCTCGAGATTCGCGTAGCAGCCGACTACGGCACCACGAATCTTCAGGGCGAATTGCGACTTGAGAATACCCTCTTGGGTCCCTTGGGACGCACGTTTGACACGAATGCTCGACTGACCAAGTCCTCGGCAATCCTGTTCAATGCGGCAAGCCAGATCGTGGATGGCGCGGTGTTCACGCTAAGCGACGGTGTGGGAACTGCACGGTTTGAGTTCGATGTAGTGACATCCGCTGCTGACCGCGGAGCGGGCGTGACACCTGGGAACATCCCTATTGTAGTCCCTCCCAATTCGAGCCCCGAGTTTGTCGCACGAGCCATTCGAAACGCAATCAATAGCTCATCGGCGCAATCCTTGATTGACATCTCGGCAGAGAATGGTGGCGATATGCCATTCTCAACGAATACGGGAGCCAGGTCGTTCTTGATCCAATTGAGTGGCAATGCCGCTGTCGATTCCCTCGGAGGCACTACCTTCCCGAGTAATGTGCCGCTGAATTGGATACAATTTGGTCAGGACACTCGATGGGGTGAGGATCTCGGCGACGCCAATATCAAGCGCGACCAAGGGCAATTGATTATTTCCTCCACCTCGGTTTCGAATGCTTCCAACATCGGCATTCGTGTCGATGCAGCCGCAAGAGACTACGTACAGACTCGATTTCCTA
>JALOQW010000032.1 GCA_025459275.1 Pirellula sp. | reverse complement strand
AAGATCCAGACCATGCAGGATCGGATGGAAAGGCGTTAGGTCCGGAGGACCGGCTTGTGGGTTTTAGGTCCGAAGGACCGGCAGAACTTTAGCCCGGACCGATAGGTCCGGGTACACGCCCCCCATGCGTAGCCCAAGCCCCGGATGGGGCGACAGAAATAAACGTGGTGCCGATCCCCAACCAACCACGGTCTGCGATGTCCGTGTCGTACGGCTGCTCTTTCTTTCGGCCCCAGTATCTAGCCTTTGGAATTCTCGTGATACGCGAACCGGCAGCTAGCGCTGCCGGCTGAAGTTCTTCTGGTCCTCCGGACCTAAACCCAATCCCCTGAACGCAATATGGTTCAATGAAAGTAGTGGAAGTTGCCAAACTTCCCTGGGATGCAGGATCTTTTGGCAAGATCCACTACATCGTGATCGAGGATCTTTGGCAAGATCCACACCATGAGGTTGGTTCCTTGAAAGGTACTGCATTTAACCGGGAGGCCAAGCCATCGGCCGACCACCGAGCACATGATAATGCAGGTGCGAAACGGACTGGCCACCATGAGAGCCGATATTCGTCACGACGCGGTAACCGCCCTCCGATAAGCCTTGTTCTCGAGCCACTTTGCTAGCAACCCATTGCAAGTGACCTAGAAGTCCACGGTCGTCCCCGGAAATGGAGTCCAGCGACACGATCGGCTGTTTCGGGATTACCAAAAAGTGAACTGGTGCTTGGGGATGAATATCCTGAAATGCCATCACGAGGTCATCTTCATACAGCACAGTGGCTGGGATCTCTTTCCGCAGGATCTTCGAAAAAATCGTTTCGCTCATCACAGATCTCCTTTTCGTCAAACTTTGACTCAACCGCCCATCTCGAATTGGACGAATAGTTTACCAAGGTTCTTAAATTTCTCGGTTGCCATCCACCGGATCTGAATATGCACCCACTGCGTTCCCAATCCCAACGCCACCTCTTGCGAGATGCAATCTTGGGCGCAGGTTTTTTCCTGTGCGTTTCGGGGTGCAGCCTGTGTCCGTCGCCCTACGACTACGATTACGGCGGCTTCGTTTCCAAAACGCCCCGATCGGACATGCGGCACGGTCGAGTTGGGTCCATCTTCAGTGACCCCGCGATCGTTGGCGAAACAGTATCAGAAGTTATCGAGACCAGCGATGGATCGATCGAACTAGGTGTCGAAGCCATCGATGGCATCGAAATCCAAGATCCCGTGGGAAGCGGTCTTCCTGATACCCTCGACAATTGACAGGCCGTGGCGATTGACGCTTTTCGGGTGAATCGATACCCTCCGAGAACGTTTTAATCGGCGAATTGCGTAAAATAGGCGAGTCTCGCCCAGCTAACCGGGTCAACCCAACTATGGAACTCATCGAAAAAATTTGGGAAGGCACCACCAGTGCGGTTAATGGTGTCCTCAGCGGGTTCGATCGCGGACTGACCGCGCTCTTCGGCTCAGCGAACTCCCGCCAACTCAAAAGGTTCGGGGAATTAGCCAAGCTTATTGGCGATCTTGAGCCCAAGATGATGGCCTTTTCGGATGGCGAGCTAGCGGAGCAGACGGACAAGTTCCGACGTCGCTTGGCCGATGGCGCGACATTGGACGATCTGTTGGTGGAGGCGTTTGCCACCTGTCGCGAAGCGGGGCGTCGCTTCATGCGGATGCGACATTACGACGTCCAGTTGCTCGGTGGCATGGTGTTGCACCATGGAAACATCGCTGAAATGATCACTGGGGAAGGTAAGACGCTGGTGGCGACCTTGCCCGCGTACTTGAACGCACTCGAGGGCAAAGGCGTTCACGTCGTGACCGTCAATGATTACTTGGCTCGCCGCGACATGGAGTGGATGGCGCCGCTGTACATGGGGCTTGGGTTGACGATTGGGAACATCCAAAGTGGGATGGAGAACAGTCAGCGCCAGAAGTCGTACTCCGCAGACATTACGTATGCTACGAACAACGAGTTAGGCTTCGATTACCTGCGCGACAACATGCGTATGGCAGCTCGAGGGGACAGTCGGTTCGCGAGCCACCTACAGCAAGTTCAAGGCCCACTGCATTACGCCATCATCGACGAAGTCGACAACATTCTGATCGACGAAGCACGGACGCCGCTGATCATGTCCGGACCTGCCATGCGGGATTCGGCCAAGTACGTGGATGCCGATGGCGTGGCGATGAAGTTGAAACGGGACGAACATTTCGTGGTCAACGAGAAGGATCACACCGTCAATCTCACCGATGCTGGTGTGCGCGAAGCCGAACGCCTTGCAGGCGTGGAGAGCTTCTACACCGTCGGCAACATGGAGTGGCCGCACCTGCTCGATAATGCTCTCAAGGCCCATCACCTCTACAAGAAGGACGTTAACTACGTCGTGAAAGAGGGACAGGTCATCATCGTCGACGAATTCACGGGTCGCTTGATGGAAGGGCGTCAATGGAGCGACGGTTTGCATCAGGCGGTCGAAGCCAAAGAGAAAGTCCCCATCAAAGAAGAAACGCAAACGTTGGCGACCATCACGTTGCAGAACTTCTTCAAGCTCTACAAGAAGCTTTCGGGAATGACCGGTACGGCCATGACGGAGGCTCAAGAGTTCAGCAAGATTTATAATCTTGGAGTCATCGCGGTCCCTTCCAATCGCGGTTTGAAGCGTATCGAGTTTCCCGACGCGATCTACTTGACCGAGAAAGAGAAGTACGACGCCGTAGCCGACGAGATCGATCGTGTCCACAAACACGACACGGTCGAATTCAAGGATCGCAAACGGGGCTCTCTGGTAGGACATATCGAGTCGGAAGATGAACATCGCGTTGTCATGCGCAAGTCGGACTCGCGAGAACTGGTCGAGATCCCACGCGATGAAATCGAACGTATTGAGCGAGCCGGTCGCCCGATCCTGGTCGGAACCGTCAGCATTGAGAAGAGCGAAAAGCTTTCACACCTTCTCGAACAACGTGGCGTTAAGCATCAAGTCTTGAACGCCAAGGCTCACAAACGCGAAGCAGAAATCATCGCTCAAGCAGGTCGTATCGGCGCCGTGACGATCGCTACCAATATGGCCGGCCGCGGTACGGACATTATCCTTGGTGGGAACCCCGAGACGATGGCGTGGGCTCAACTGCAGCATCAGTATGCCACGCGTTTGGACGTCCCCAAGCAAGAATGGGAGACGCTCGTCAAGCAGATCGAAGAATCTGAAAAGATGAAGGAAGAGGGAGAGCAGGTTCGCGATTTCGGCGGCCTGTATGTCGTCGGGACCGAACGGCATGAATCCCGACGTATCGATTTGCAACTTCGCGGTCGTTGCGGTCGACAAGGTGACCCGGGATCGAGTCGTTTCTACTTGTCGCTCGAAGACGATCTGATGCGTATCTTCGCCGGCGATTGGGTTCGCGAGATGATGCGTCGGATGGGCATGGGTAACGGGGAAGCGATCGAAAGCCCCTACGTATCCAAGCGTATTTCAGGCGCTCAGAAGAAAGTCGAAGAACGAAACTTTGAGGCTCGTAAGAATCTCCTCGAATACGACGAAGTCATGGACCATCAGCGCAAGCGGGTCTACAGCTATCGTCAACAGATTCTGGAAGGCAAGAGCTGTCGCGAGTTGGTCATGGAACAACTGCGACGTCAAATCCAATCCAACGTGGACCAATTCTGCGATCCGATGTTCGGAGCGGAATCCTACGCTCGATGGGCCGGACCGCGACTCGGTATGCAATTGGATCCCAAGGACTTCCGGTCGGTAGAACCGGATGTCGCCGTTGCGTACGCCAAAGATCAAGCCGAACGAGCCGCTGAAACCCAGATCCTGGATGCGATCGACGAAAATCTTCCGAACGAAGAAGAACAATCGGAATGGAATTGGGATGCCATGGCCAAGTGGGTGAACTCCAAGTTCGGTACCCACTACACCGTTGCCATGCTGAAGAAGATCGATCGCGATCGGATGGATGAAGAGATGATCGCCAAGGCGAACGATTACATCGCCAAGATCGATCTCAGCGAAGGCAACGTCTTCCTGGAATCCGATTACGGGCTCAAGATGTTGGTCGCTTGGATGCAAAACAAGTTCTCGATCCAGGTCCCGTTGAGCGATATCCAAGGCGTCGAGCCCGAGATCATCAAAACCAAAATGCTCAATATGGCCGAGGAGGCCTACATCCAGCGCGAAGCGCAATATCCTATCTTGGTCGGACTCAGCCGGTTCCGAATCAAGACGGGCCCTGACAGTTATTCGATCGATGGCATGGCGTTAGCCGAATGGATCAAGCAACGATTCGGAGTACCTGATGCTCTGGAAAAAATGCAAGAGTCCGGCGACAAGATCTGGGAGCAACTTGAAGCTATCAGCCGAGCCAGTGTCGTTCGGGCGCATGAAATCTGGAAAACGACCCTCGAGAAGATCGAATCGATCTACGGTCGATCCACCAACAAGAAGCTATCGGAATGCATGGGTACCTCCAACGGTGCTATGGACTCCCTGTTGCATTGGATGCGCACCGAGTTGGGGTGGTCCGGTGACCCCGATCAAGTTGCCAAGTGGACGAAGTCCGAGTTCCAGACGCATGCAGCTCAGGCCTTTGATGATCGCTATTTCCCCGAGATCCGTCGGATGGAACGAACGGTTCTGTTAACGACCCTTGATTCGGTCTGGAAAGATCACCTCTTGGCCATGGACCATGTCCGATCGAGCGTGACCTTCCGCAGTATGGGACAGATGGATCCCAAGGTGGAATACAAGCGCGAAGGGATGCGGCTCTTCGAACAGATGTGGCTTTCCATCGGCGAGCGTATCACCGACGTGATCTACCGCATGGAAGCCATCGACGAAGATCTCGTGGCAAGCTCCTGGGTAGAAACCAGTGCACGCCATGACGAGTTCAACGTCACCGAAACGCTGCTGGAAGAGAAACGAGCAGACCTGGAAGCCGCTGAACGAGCGGGCGGTCCGGCAGCTGAGCCAGAACCCGTTACGATCCGCAATCGCGGAGCGAAAGCAGGCCGGAATGATCCGTGCCCTTGCGGTTCAGGCAAGAAGTTCAAGAACTGCTGCATGCGTAAGCAAATCTAACGACCAGCCTATTGCGTTACGCCGCAAGCCGTAAAGCGAGTTTTATAGGCGTAACGGCGCGAGCCGTAGGGTGAGTTGTGTTAGCGTAACGGCGCGAGCCGTACGGTGAGTCATTCCTGTGACTTGTCACGTTACGCCCGAAAGACCGTCAGAACATTAACCCGGACCGATAGGTCCGGGTACGCGCCCCCACGCGTAGCCGAAGCCCCGGATGGGGCGGCAGAAATAAACGGGGTGCCGATCCCCAACCAACCACGGTCTTCGATGTCCGTGTCGTACGGCTGCTCTTTCTTTCGGCCCGTCAGGCTTTTGGAATCCTCCTGATACGCGAACCGGCAGCTAGCGCTGCCGGCTGAAGTTCGTCCGGTCCTACGGACCTAAACCCAATCGCTTGAATGCCATGCCTCGCAATGAAGGTAGTGGAAGCTGTTAAGCTTCCATGGGATGAAGGATCTTTAGGCAAGATCCACTACACGGTGATCGAGGATCTTTTGGCAAGATCCACTACATCGTTTGAAGGTATAGCGATGAAGGTCTGGGTACGCGTTGCCCTATCTACGTTTTGGCCAGCGATCGGCCCAGGATGTAATCGGTGATTGAAGGGAACCATCGACCGCTCAGTACCAGCAGTTTGCCTCCCAGGCTCAAGATCCGCTCTCGTTTGGATCGGACCAGCGAGGCGATGGCGATCTTGGCTACGGTGTCCGGTTCCATGATTCCAACCGAACGACTTCGTGTCCCCGTGGGCGTATCCAACAGCGAATCGAAGAACTCACTACGCGT
This sequence comes from Pirellula sp., assembly GCA_025459275.1. Lineage (GTDB taxonomy): Bacteria > Planctomycetota > Planctomycetia > Pirellulales > Pirellulaceae > JBKCUI01. Next base: position 11,373 of record JALOQW010000032.1, on the reverse strand, counting down.
AGTACTCGGGCTGACCATGAGCACGTCAATTCCTGAACGTTTCAGCTCGACTCGAATGGCTTCGGACCAGCCTCGCATCGCAAACTTTGCTGCGCAGTATTCACTCTTGAACGGAACGGCGCGATGTCCAAGGACCGAGCCGATATTGAGAATGGCCGGGCGATGCCCTTGAAGCAAGAGTGGCAAACAGATGCGGGTCAACTCGGCGGGTGCGAAAAAATCGATCTCCATGACACGCCGCAACCGGTCGCTGGTGGCATCCGCGAAGGGACCGATGGCTCCCGCGCCTGCATTATTTACCAGCGTATCCAAGCCACCCCAGTGATCACGACACCATTGGACGATGGCTTCGCGATGGTGGGACGAAGTCAAATCGCCGGGAAGGATCGACAAGGTCCCCGGCGCATCTGCATGTTCAAGAATCAGTTGCTGCAATCGCTCTTCACGGCGTGCGGTTGCCAAGACATGGGCGCCTGCGTGCAGCAGACGACGTACCAGTGCATATCCGATACCACTCGATGCACCGGTGGCAACGACCCGCATGTTCGTTAGGTTGCGCTTTGCCACAATGCTTCCATCCAGAGAATCATGCGACTTCAGCGGACCCATGCCGATCGTTCGTGCTGCGATCGGCTATTTCGATATTGCCCATAGTGTCATCAGGCTCAGCCAAATCAGGCTCAGTGACATCAGGCTCGTCAGACTCGTGTTCTGCGGGTAGATAGGTGGCTCGGTTGGGGAAGCCTCGCTTGGACGGTTCTGGCAACTTACCGGAAAGCACCCGCATTTCGTACCCTTGGTTTGCGAGTTTCCCGGCCGCTCCTTTGGGCATCCTGCAATGGATCAAGGTGAAGTCATCGTGATACTGCTTGGAAACCACTTCCGCATGCGATGACAACCACGCAATGGTCTTGCCATCGGATACAGGGAGTTTTAACTCCAATTCCACAAAGCTGGCGGTCAACGCATCGCTAACGGCTTGCGCGAGATTTGGCATGCCGAATCCAGATTTGGCCGAGATGGGGATTGCATTGGGATAGCGTTCCATCACCAGTTGGATGCGTTCGCTCGCCCCTTCGCAGTCAGCCTTATTAAGAACGAGGAGCGTGTCTTTTTCGTCGATGCCCAAGTCTTTAAGGACTTTGTAGACCGAGGAGATTTGATGCAATACGGATGGGTTGCTGACATCTGCGACGTGCAACAACAGGTCCGCTTGGCGAGCTTCTTCGAGAGTGGCTCGGAAGCTAGCGATCAAATGGTGAGGCAAATCGCGGATGAATCCGACCGTATCGCTGAGGAGCACCGGGCCCCAGCCGGGGAGCATCCACTTGCGCGTTCGCGTATCAAGTGTTGCAAACAGTTTGTCCGCTGCTTCCACCCCCGCATTGGTGAGAGCATTCATCAACGTGCTCTTGCCTGCGTTGGTGTAACCGACGAGCGAGACGCAGAAGGTTCCTTCGCGCGATGCGACTTCACGGGCTTTTCGCTGTTCGACTTTGGTTAAATCCGACCGAAGATCGTGGATCCGTTTTTCCGCCAAACGGCGGTCGACTTCCAATTGCTTTTCACCAGGGCCACGCATCCCCACGCCCATCGTTTGCCGCGACAAGTGGGTCCACATGCGTTTCAATCGAGGCAGGGAGTACTCCAGTTGAGCCAACTCGACCGCCAATCTTGCTTCATGGGTTCGAGCGCTGGTTGCAAAGATATCGAGGATCAATTCGGATCGGTCGATGACCTTGACGTTGAGAGCCTTTTCCAAGTTCCTGGTCTGAGCAGGGGTCAGATCGTTATCGAATACGACCACATCTGCGTCTGTTGAAGAGAGCAATTTGGACAATTCATCCACTTTGCCTTTGCCGAGATAAGTCGACTGGTCGGGTTGTTCCCGTTTTTGATAGACAGTCCCGACGACTTCAATACCGGCGGTCTGTGCCAATCCTCGCAACTCATCGAACGGATCATCCGTGGTAAAGTCGCCGGGCATGATTAATCGAGCCAAGACTCCATGTTCACTGGCTAGGCTTTGAGAGCGGTCGTGCGTATGCACCTGGGGATGGTTCTCCTTGTTGAACGAATGAATTGTCTGAAGCGAGGAAGTGGCTGTTCGTGGCAGCGTATTTCCTGACAGCAAAACGTCTATTGTTGCCCGTCTCGGCATTCCTCGCTCCGATTTAATTATAGCTCCCTCATTCCCTCGCGGAGGGGTTTGCGGCTCGGTTTCGCGTTCGAACCGATTGGGATGGAGACACCGCGTTCGCGGATCGGGTTCGCGGAACGTGATCCAGCGTCCTCCCTGGTTCGACCTTCGAAAGCCTGGATTTGGCTTGCAGAAACGGGGGCTATTGGTTCCAATTTTTTTGATTGGTAGGAAATTTCCCTCGATCGTTTTGGGCGATTCCCATCTCCACTCCCAGCCTTATGGATTTACGATGAAAATTCGATGCGGTATTGCGACACTCCTTTTAGTCACGACCCCATTGTGGTTTGGTTGCGAAGCCAAACCTGTCCCGTCCGGCGGATCTGGATCCAAATCCGTTACCTCCGGTCACAGTCATGAGGGGCACAGCCATGAGGGGCATGATCATGGGCACGGTGACGAGCACGGGCACGACCATCCGGAGCATGGTCCCAATGGGGGACACATTGTCCATTTCGATACCAGCCCGACCACTCATTTTGAATGGGCGCACGACGACGAAACGCAGACCTTGACGGTTTACTTCGAAGAATTGGTCAATGCTGGTGCGAAAATCGAGTCGGTCGAGATCCGTGTGACTTCGGAAGGTTCCGAAAAGAAATTCACATTGCTGCCCGATGAACAAGCCAAGGTTGCCGGTTCGGTCTATCAGCTCAAGGATCAGGAGCTGTTGACCTTGGTGGGTGCCAGTGGCGATGACCCGAAAGGTGTTCAGGCCAAGATGTTCGTTACGATCGATGGCAAGGAAGAGTCTCTCCTGCTCAAAGACGATCATCATCACCACTAGTCCCTTTGGTCATCGTTCAGGCCACGGAGTCCCGCCTGTTGTCGAAGAGTTGCCTGTGGATTGGACTCCCGAGCGAGCCTTCGAGTCACTGAGCGATTTGCCCTATTGCATTTGGCTCGATAGCGCGTTGCAAAACGACGCGCGGAGCCGATACAGTTACATTGCAGCCGATCCTTGCCGCGTGCATCGGGTGGATCGGCCCGTGTCGGACCCGCTGGCAGTCGTCGATCGCTGGTTGAAGCAGCATGCATCGGAAGGCGTCCCCGGCCTACCTCCGTTTCAAGGTGGTGTAGCGGGTTATCTGGCGTATGAGTTTGGTCGCTGTTTTGAACGGATCCGGCCAGCACCTCACGATGAATTCGGTTTACCCCTTGCGGTACTTGGGCTCTACGATGTTGTATTTGCATGGGACCATTCCAGCGACCGAGGATGGCTGGTTTCTCAAGGGTACGGAGCCGCGACTCAAGCCAGCGATTCGGAACGCGCTTCCATTGCCAAACGTCGGGCTGAATTCTTTCGGCAACGATGGACGCCACCGGCAGCACGCACGACATGGTCGCACGCAACCAATGTGCATGGAATGGCGCACGGATTGACGGCTGCGCAATTCGAGACACGCCTGGGAGGAGGCTGGCTCGGAAATTTCGATAGCTTCGGCTATCGCAGCGCCGTCGAACGGGCTCGCGAATACATCTACGCTGGGGATATCTTTCAAGTGAATCTATCGCAGCGGCTTCTTTGTCCCGCACGATGTGATTCCCGTGATCTGTATCGCAAGCTGCGGCGTGTGAATGCGGCTCCATTTGCAGCCTACTTCGACATCGGTTCGGCACAGATCGTCAGCGCTTCACCCGAGCGATTCTTGAAAGTCGAAAACGGTTGGATTGAAACGCGTCCCATCAAGGGTACTCGTCGAAGAGCGAGCCAAGATTCGGTTGATCGATCCACACAGGATGCAGCCATCGCAGAGGAGCTCCAGTCATCTCCAAAAGACCGCGCAGAGAACATCATGATCGTTGACTTGTTGAGGAACGATCTATCTCGCATCTGCGATCCTCATTCCCTGGTCGTCGATCAATTGTGCGGTATCGAAACTTATCCCTTTGTCATTCATCTGGTCAGTTCGATACGGGCTAAGCTCCGATCCGGGGCTGGGTTTTGCGATTTGATCGCGGCCGTGTTTCCTGGGGGGAGCATTACGGGCGCCCCAAAGGTGCGAGCCATGGAAATCATCGCTGAGCTAGAGCCGACTGTGCGCGGCCCTTACTGTGGTAGTCTCGGGTATGTTGCGATGGATGGCTCGATGGACTGGAATATTCTGATACGCACATTGACCTGTTCCCGAGGATGGTGGCAATTCCAAGTCGGAGGGGGGATCGTCGCCGACAGCGTGCCAGAAAGGGAGGAAGAGGAAACATGGACAAAAGCCGCCGGGATCGTTGCTGCGATTCAAGCCGCACTGTAGACCAGGATCCCCAGCCCAATTATCCTTAGGTGCATCGATTTGTCACAATCCGGCCCGAGACGCCCCATCCGGAATGCCCGATTGAATGTGTGTTGTCCGTTTGTCTAGTTAATCTGGAAATCGAAATGCCTAAAAAGTCACTCAAAGGAATCACCCGCATCGAATACGAAGGTGTATCTACGCGAGGATGGATGGTTCGACTCACGCGTCAAGGCAAACGCCAGCAAATGTTCTTCAACGACAAGACCCATGGCGGCAAGGCAAAGGCCCTCAAGGCTGCCCAAAGTCAGTACGATGCTTGGGTGGCCAATGCGCCTCCGATCGCAACCACCAAGGGAGTACGTACGCATCGCAATTCAAGTGGCAAGGTCGGTGTCCACTTGGTTCGCAACGTCGATGACCGATGGAAGAATGCAGAATCTTTTGGTTATTGTGCATCGTGGGTCGAAGAGTCTGGAAAGCGCCGCAAGATCAGCTTCGCTTGGAAGCGGTACGGCAAAAAGAACGCGTGGAATCTTGCGACCCTAGCGAGAGAACATGAAATCGCTGACCGTGCCAAGGTCTTGGAACTCTACGAAAAGCAAGGCAAGAAAAAGGGATCGCGATAACCTTGCGAACGTTCGCCGCCCTTCCCGTAAGTGACCCATTCAAAGCGGTACGGGCGCGAGCCCTCCGGTGAGTCGTGGTAATGACGGTGTGTCACGGGAGACCTTGACCAGGCAGTTTGCGGTATGTCGCTCGGAACCGGATGGCTTGCGCCATACCGCTAGAATTGGCTGCGACGGGAGTGGTGGTGGGTGAGAAGGAGACCGGATGGCTTGCGCCATACCGCTAGGATTGGGTGCCCGTGCTACGGATGGGGATGCCTAGTTCTCGCATGAGCATCTTCATGTCTTCCCAGGTCAATCGCTTCGCTTCGGGAGTGCGGAGCAGATAGGCTGGATGATACGTGATCATGACCTTGGCCTGCTTGTAGGTGTGGAACCGGCCGCGTAACCGGCCGATGCTGTCGCTGGTCTTGAGAATGGCTCGAGCCGCCACGGCTCCCCAGCAGACGATGTACTCGGGTTGAAGGATGTCCAATTGGCGTTCGAAGAAGGGGCGGCAGTTCTCCATCTCGATGTCTGTTGGAGTTCGGTTGTTGGGTGGTCGACACTTGAGTGTGTTCATGATGTACACCTGGTCACGAGCCAACCCCGATGCCACCAGAATACGATCGAGCAATTGGCCAGCGGGTCCTACAAAGGGTTCCCCTGCTCGGTCTTCCTCCGCTCCGGGAGCTTCGCCGAACATGACAAGTTTAGGCCTGAGTGGGCCGATTCCGAACACCGTTTGAGTTCTTCGGCATGCGATGTCGGTGCATTTGCGGCATGCAACCACTTCCTCATTGAGCGCCTTCAAAGCCTCGGCTCGGCCATTCTCCGAAAGATCGCTCAAAGACCACGTTGAATCAGCCAACACCGAATCGAGTACGAGCGACTGTTTCGGCAAGTGATCGAGCGTAGATGCCAGATCCGCTTGAGGGACGGCCGGCTCGGCGACACTCGGCTTGGGTGAAGTCGACGAGGGGGCGGCGGCGGGGACGGTCGACGAAGTTTGCAGCTTCGGCCAGGAAGCAATGCTTTCGGGAAGTGGTGTTTGAGGGACAGGAAGGTGGGTTACTCCAGACCGCTGCCAATGGCGAAGCAATTGCTCTGCGGTATGGGACCAGTCGACGCGATCCTTGCCTTCGATTTCCATCATGCTGCCGCCCGAATCGCTCGCTCGAAGGCTTCCGCAGCATGCATCAGTTGCTCTTGGCTGTGTGCGGCCGAAACCTGGGTGCGGATACGCGCTTTGCCTTGAGGCACCACGGGATAGGAGAAGCCGATGACATAGACCCCTTCATCCAACATTGCCTTGGCAACGCGGCCGGCGAGCGCTGCATCACCGACCATCACGGGAACGATTGCGTGGGTGCCAGGCAGGATGTTGAGTCCTCGCTGCGTCATCGCTTCGCGAAACAAACGGGTATTGGATTCCAGACGATCGCGTAGTTCTGTCGATTCCGTCAAAAGCTCTAAAGCTCGAATCGCACCCGCCACCACAGGCGGAGCAATAGTGTTGGAAAAGAGATAAGTCCGCGATCGCTGCCGTAACAGCTCGACCATGACGGCTGGTCCAGACGTGTAGCCACCGCTCGCACCGCCGAGTGCCTTCCCCATGGTCCCAGTCAAAATATCGACTCGGTCCATCACGCCGCACAGTTCATGTGTCCCTTTGCCCTGCGCTCCGACGAATCCGACTGCGTGCGAGTCATCGACCATGACCATAGCATCGTATTCATCGGCTAACTGGCAGATCGTTGCAAGATCGGCAACGGTACCGTCCATCGAGAAAACACCGTCGGTGGCGATCAATCGAAACCTGGCACCTTTGGCTTCTTCGAGCTTTTGCCGCAAGTCATCCATGCAATTGTTCTTGTATCGGAGACGTTGGGCTTTGCAGAGACGAATCCCATCGATGATGCTGGCGTGGTTGAGTTCATCGGAGATCACCGCATCCTCGGCGGTGAGAATCGTCTCGAACAAACCTCCGTTGGCATCCCAACACGAGTTGTACAGAATAGTGTCTTCTTTACCGAGAAAATGGCTGAGTTTATCCTCGAGCTGTTTGTGGATGGTTTGCGTGCCGCAGATAAAGCGAACCGAAGCCATTCCGTAACCCCAGCGAGCCAGGGCGTCATCAGCCGCTTGGCGAACGCTCGGATGCTGTGCCAATCCCAAGTAATTGTTGGCGCATAGATTGAGGTACTCCTTCCCGTCCGCCAACCTCACCATCGTGCCTTGAGCGGAGTCAATGATGCGTTCGTTCTTAAATGTTCCAGCCTCACGCATGGATTGGTTGGCTGCGGCAAGGTGTTCGAGGAATTGTGTGTTCATGGAGAAGATTCAGCTTGGGAAACGGACGGGATCTCGGCCCTATGATCGGTGGTCCCATGATTAGCGGTCCAATAATCGGTCCACCGAAAGCCCATCCATGGTATCAGGATCGCAGAAAAACCATAGGCGAGCCACGACACTGTGCCAAGCAGGGCCCACTCTTTCTTGACGGTCGGGTACAACGCTCGGGCCCAAGCCTCATGGTAAACAGCTGCTTGTAAGGCCATGTCGGCAACAGTGTACGAAGCAATGGTGATCCCTCCGAAGACAGGAAACATGAGCCACCTCCATCGTTTGCCTGCGAGCGTCCATGCGGCACACAGGAGGGGCACGAAAGGAACGAACAGAAGTTCGGCGGCCTGCATCCCGAACCAGAAGCGCCGCGTGGTCACGATAGGAATTTCCGGCAGGGGCCCGTCAGCACTCTCTCCTTCCGCGTGAATGACTGACAGCTCTGCGTTCCAGTTCGTCTCAGCAACCGAGGTTTGCAGTAGAACCGCGAGGACAACCATGAAGTAAAGCCATCTTAGAATCGTCCATCTTGGTTTGCGAATGGAGTGCGGATCGATGAACTCCAAACCGGTCAGCATGCTAAGGATCCGAATAACGCACCAGCCCTTGATCAATCGGAACGCGATCGCCCAGACATCAATGTCTAAAAAGGTATTCCAGGAAACGAAATCGACGGGACGAAACCAGCGAAAGAGGAATAGTGCGACGATGCCTAACGCAACCACGTAGAGTATGCCAACGATTGCGGTTCGCCACTGACCGGGCCCTAGCATCGCCAGGAATGCGAGAGCTGTCCATGTGCTCCAGGATTCCATCGCAAAATCGATCGGATAATCCAAACGGTCGGTCATACAAACGACCCACAAAGGGATCGCAACAATGATTCCCACCATCACTCGTCGCAACCACATGGGTGGCCAGATTCCTCGTGTGGGCGTATGCGCCTGACTTTGGAGCTGGTCCGGTTCTCGGCTTGTGCTCGATGGATCGGTCATGACTGAGCTCTATGCAACTCCTGCAGCGATCGAGGCGTACTTGGGAGCGGCAGCGTGGGGAATACGATGGCGTGTTCCTGGATCCAGCAGACCAACATGGTTCCACGGTTCGATCCGATGCCTGACTGCGTCAACGAATCGCTGAGAATCTTGTATCGATGCTGCATCGAGCTGCAGGAGCTGGCGATGCGATTGCTCGACGGCATCCCAGAGTTCGGTGTCCGCGCACTGAAGAAATCCTCGAGGCCACCGACCTGGATCGGCAGCCATTTGCTGTTCAAACAAGATGGCGGCGATGAAGTAGAAGCTCGCAAATGCGACGAATCGCTCGAATGACGGCTGGGCCGTATAGCAGCCTGAGACCAAGGCATCGAGCCATTCGATTTCTCGACGCACGTCATGGTTGTACCTATCTAAACGATGAGAACATTCTACTCCGTTAGCAAGGAGTGCTTCAGCAACTCGAACCACACCACTCAACGCATGCGCGATCCCGCTGGAATGAAGTGGGTCAACAAAACCATACGTGACTGGCAGCAATACCCAACCCGGTCCGACGGCTTGGCTGCGACATCGACTTAAACGAATGGCTCGACCATGCATTTCAGGAGGAGCGACCCTTTGAGCATGCGCCAGCAGAGCGGCCACACTCGGATAGCGTGCAATGGTCTCTTCAAACGATCGACTCTGCCGAGCCGACGGCTCGACCAGGCCCACGCTAGTGATCCCGTTGTCCATTCTTAACATCCAACACCAGCCTGAGTCGAGGATGTGATGCTGGGCGGCATCATCGCCACAAAAGGGATCATCCTCTGAGCGGGATGCTTCGAATGGTTTCACGCCTTGATAATGGGAAAAGAGGGCGCCGGTTCGAGTTCGCATCCAGTCATCATCCGCCTGATGACCGACAAACGGCGACAATGCGTTTCCAGAACCGCTGGCATCGACGATCCAGCGGCAGGTTAGAGACGCTGGTTCACCCGGGCCCGAGCCTTGATGGGGATCCGAATCTTGATGGACTCGGATGGGAGAAGCATGGATGGTCCATTGGTGTTCGAGGGGATCGAAAGTCGCTGCGTCCAATGACCAGCGTTCCATCAGTGTCGCGCCCGCGGCTTGGGCTCGCTGTGCAAGAAATCGATCGACGGAACTTCTTAGCCAATGCGTATCGCTCCATGCGTCCGAAGCGCTTGCGGCAACGAGTAGGGAGTTGGAATGGAGAGAGTCGTCATGGAACGCTTGATCGGGGAAATGCCGATAGTAACTGAAGCCTCGCTTCTTGCCGCAGATCACTTCGGGATAACGGGACTTCCAAGTCCCCCAACAGGCCAATGGCGCCAGTTCGGTCAATCCCCATCGGCTAGCGATATGGGCGATCAGGAAATCGGCCGTTGGCGTGGAGGATTCGCCGATGGCAAAGCGGGGATGGGCATTTCGATCGATCAAGGCCACCGAGCGCCCTTGCGAAGCCAAAATCCACGCCAGAATGCTTCCCGAGAATCCGGAGCCGATAACAGCGACATCGAACTTGGTGACATCGAACTTGGTCAGGTTGGTTCGCATACTGCACTTTTCGAGAATTCCGATACACTCTACCCGTGCGGTGCCAGGTCGCGTAGAAGGGATCAACAGGATTAGGGTAAGCCCGAGAAGCATGATTGTCACTATCGATGGTCCTGCAGGTGCAGGAAAGAGTTCCGTAGCCCGTCGGCTCGCCAAAGAACTGGAGTTTGACTTTTTGGATACTGGAGCGATGTACCGCTGTGTCACCTTGGCTTGCCAGCGCCGGGGGATCGCGTTTTCCGACGTTGACTTGGTCGCCGACACGGCGCTGGAGCTCCACATCGATCTTGTGGATGGTCGAGTCATCATGGATGACGAGGACGTCTCGATCGCCATTCGATCGCCGGCCGTCACCAAATCGATCAAACAAGTGGCCGACAATTTGAAGGTTCGAGCCGCGCTCGTCCAGTCTCAGCGACGCTGGGTCCAAGGAAAGAATGTGGTAACCGAGGGTAGAGATCAAGGCACGGTCGCATTTCCAGATGCTCCCTGCAAGATCTTCCTCACGGCATCCCCCGAGGAACGGGCGCGTCGTCGGCTTCAACAAATGCTCGATGCAGGCATCGATGCAGATTACGATGAGATTTTGCAACAGCAGCAAGAGCGAGATGAAAACGACATGAAGCGACCAACGGGGGGGCTGCGCCCCGCGAGCAACGCGATTACGGTGAATACCGACGGCATGACGGAAGACGAAGTGCTCAGTAGACTCCTTGCGATCGTTCAGGAGCGTATCGGAAAGTGACCGAATTGAACTCGCCAAATCCATCGAATGAGACTTGGGTGTGGAGGATATTCCGCAACCTGTTCTACCGATTCCTTCGAATCCATGCGCGGATGCTGTTGACGCTCCTCTTCCAACTTCGAGTCGATGGGCGTCAGCACTTGCGGCTCGACGGAGGGGCCATGCTGTTGTCGACCCACCAATCGGTGATGGATCCGGTCCTAGTTGGATTAATGGACAATCATGTGATCAGTTACTTGGCTCGCCATACTCTGTTCCGTCATCCATTGTTCGCCCTGTTGATTCGGGTCCTCAACGCGATCGAGATCGACCGCGAGCGGGGAGGGCTCGCAGGCCTGCGAGAAATGCTCAAGCGACTCAAGCAGAACGATCGGGTCCTCTTGTTTCCGGAGGGAACGCGGACTTCGGATGGTCAGATCGGGACGCTCAAGTCGGGCTTCATTCCGATTGCTCGACGATCCAAGGTGCCGTTGATTCCGATTGCGATTGCCGGCGCTTATGATTGCATGCCGAAGGGTTCTAGAGGGATTCGCGTGAGGCCCATCTCTATCTCGGTAGGATTGCCACTACAGGCCGAGGAATACAGCGATTGGTCGGATGAACAGTTGCTCACAGAGCTTTCCGCTCGACTTCATGCTCTGCACGCTCGAGCACTTCATTTGCGGGCCATCGGCTGACGCTCCGT
>JALOQW010000306.1 GCA_025459275.1 Pirellula sp. | reverse complement strand
TGCCCAGGGAGCGCGATCGATGCTTCCACAAGTGAAATGAGAAGCATCATGATGATGGCTGCGGGCATGACGGCGATGAATTTGCCCATGACACCTGACACATAGAAGAGTGGCAGAAAGGCGATCACCGTAGTTGCCACGCTGGAGCAGACGCTTGGAAGCACTTCGCTGGCTCCATCGATGGCTGCTTGCAGGTTCGATTTCCCCATGACACGGTGAGCATAAATGTTTTCGCCGATCACAATGGCGTCATCGACCACGATCCCTACCGCCATGAGAAACGCGAACATGGTCAGCATGTTCAGCGTGTCACCAAGGATGTAGAGTCCAATACCCGCACCCATGACACTGATGGGAATGCCCATGGCGACCCAAAAAGCCAATCGCAGATTGAGGAACATTGCCAGCAGAAGGAAGACAATCAGTCCTCCCTGCAATCCGTTTTCTCGAAGCATGCGCAAGCGGTCACTGACGTCGATGCTCTCATCTCCCCAAGCGACCACACTGTAACCTTCCGGGACCTCCAGTGTCTTGACAAAGGCTTTGACTTCTTCCGAAATACTGATCAAGTCTTCGGAGCTCGTTCGTTCGATGGTGACGACCAATGCTGGGCGTCCATTAATCTCGTTCAAGGCGGATACGTCATCGAAATCATCCCGGACGCTGGCCACGTCTCCCACCTTTAGCACGACGCCGTTGGGCTGGGTGATTAGCGGCAATTGAGCAATATCCTCGCCGATCTCGCGCTTGTTCTTGCCCCGGAGGAGGATTTCCTGGCCGTCACTCTTGAGTTGCCCGCTGGGCATCTCGAGATTCTCCTTGCGGATCATCGACGCGACCTGCGATAGCGTCATGCCGTACTTGCGAAGGGTGTCCTCGCTGACTTCGACATCAATTTGGAATGGCTTCACGTTTTGAAGCTGGGCTTGGGAAACGTTCGGGAGTTCGATCAAGCGATCGCGAATGCTTTCCGCAAGACTTCGCAGGCGTTGTTCCGTGCCGGAATCGGTCGAATTAGGGCCAATCACCGCCACGCGAATGGCTGGGGTCCGAAAGGTGATTTGCTCCACCGTGGCTTTCTCGCTCCGTTCCGGAAAAAAGACCGAAACGCGATCGACGGCCGAGCGGACTTCCGAAAGGGATTTCTGAACGTCTTTGACGTTCGATTCGAGTTGAACGAGCGTGAATCCGCCCCCTTCACGGCAAATGCTGGTCAGCTTCTTGATCCCCGAGATCGACTGGACGGCTTCTTCGATCTTTTGGCAAATGCCACTCTCTACTTCATCGGGAGTGGCACCCGGATACGGAACCGAAACCAGGATGACCTCGAGTTGGAACTCCGGAAACGTTTCACGTCGCATCCCGAAGAAACTGAAGAGGCCGCCGAGGATAATCGCGAAGATCAAGAAATTGACCCCCGCCATGTGATGGACTGCCCAACGTATGGCTGTGTTCATGCTTTCTTGCTCCTAGCGTTTCTCGTTCAACGGGATTCGTACTCGGTCGTTGCCGTCGCCGATAATGTTGGCGAGCGGTGAGACGATGGCACGTGTCCCAGGTACAAGATTCTCATTGGACTCTGCCACCCAGAATTCGGCATTCCCTGCTTCTGGAACTCGGACAAGGCTAATGGAATTGACTCCGCCAAAGATCTTTAGCTTGCCTACCTCCCAGTCGCTCAAACGAACCGAGTCCTCTTGCTCTTCCGTTTTCTTCGGTTCATCCTCTTGCTTCTTCGGTTCACCCTCTTGTTTACGTTCGTCGGACGTTTTGGAAATCAGCATGGCTGGATCGGAATCGAACCGCCAGACCTGGCCGCCAGGCTTGAGGGCGAGTTTAGGAATCAGGACCAGCGCGCGTTTTGGCTTGGTCTTAATTGCGACATCAACAAACATCCCACGCACCAAGGCCGGCAAACCACCGTTGTCATCTTCTTGAACGATTTCGCCATTCCTCCGCACATCGCGCGGATTCTCGACCGTGATCCGGACCGGTACCGTTCGGCTTTGAGCGTCCAAGCCCAGGCCTTCATATCGGCTGAGATGTCCATTCCATTGGTAAACAGTATCATCCCTGCCGGAGACCCGATAGGAAATCTCGACGGGGGTCTTAGGAAGTTCATAGCTCGCGGATCGTATCACACGAGACGAAGGGTCAGCGGACGGTGAGGAGGAGAGTTGGTCGAGGATCAACAGTAGTTGATCGGTTCGCAAGTTGCAGGAAACCTCGACGCGATCGGTGTCCTCGATCATGCAAAGCGTCGCACCTTTTTGAACGAACGAATCCTCTTGGACCGATTCGCTCACGATGACCCCGGAAATCGGAGCCTTGATCTCCGTTCGTTCCAGGTTGGCTTTCGCCTGCTCTAATTGAGCCCCTGCAAGGCGTTCTGCGAGTTCAATACGTGTGCGGCGAGTCTCCAGTAGCCGAAGTTGGTTTTGTACCGTCAGAACTTGATTCGCAGCCAAGATTCGCGCGCGTCGTGTTTGAGCAACTTCGGTTTCACTAACGAAATTCGAACCCAATGACTCGATCCGTGATAGCTCCTTCTCTTGGATTGCCAGTTCCTCGTTGGCCAAATTCAAGGAGCGATTCGCATTCGCGAGTTCCTGGTCGAGCTCATGTTGCTGGGCATACTCTGACTCTCGAAGGGCCGTTAACCTTTCGACTTCGAGTTCATAGTCCTTCGGGTCGATCCGAAAAAGCAAATCGCCTTGATGGACGAAACGCCCGATACGACATTCCTCGTTTTTGAAGAGGACTCGCCCGGCGACTTCCGCAGCCATCGTGATCTGACGGTACGGAACCACTGTGCCCGACACCGTCACATCCAACGTTTCTTGTCCATCGAAAGGACGAATGGTGTCGACGCTCACGATGGGCATCTTGACCAACTGGACTCGCGGATCGGAAGGATCCTCGCTGATCTGTTTGGGCTTTTGCTCTCCCAACCACAAGAAGGCCGCCACGCCGAGGGCTGCAATCAGTACTGGAAAAATCAAACCAAGGAGCCAACTCGCATGAAGGCTCGATTTCTGTTTTGTCATTTCAGGGGATCATCATAGGAAACGAAGCCGACGCCGCGTGTTCCATAGTAGTGAGATACCCAGAAAATGTCATGGTGTGAATTCAGAGCAAACGGTCGCATGAGCCGATTCGCACCGTGCATTTAACGGCCTTTTCACTAAATTCCCAACGAGTTGGGGCGTTTGTAACATTTCGTGGCCTGCATCGTATTCTGTCTGCCAAGGCCGCCTACCAACGAAATCAACATCTTTCCTGATGCTATTGCGCATCCGATTCCTTCGGACCTGATGAGCCGAGATCCAATTTAGTCCATTTCTTGGCCTTCAGCTTGGCCGCATTTTCGTCGGATAGCGGCCCGTTGTTCTTGAAGGTCAATGACTGCAGCTTTGGCATGGCGAGGATCTTCGCGACCGATGCTTCGCTGACACCCGTTTCACGAATCGATAGCTCCTTCAGATTTGGTAGCGCGGCGATGATGTCGACCGTCGCATCGGTCATCTTTGGAAGACTCCAGAGATCCAGTACTTCGAGCGCTTGGGCCGATGCCAGGTTCTTGAAGCCTTCATCGCTTACCGAAGCGATCTCGTGGATATACAACCGCTTTAGTGCAGGTAAGTGGGCGAGCACCTGCAGTGCCGGATCGCCGATGTTGGGCAGGTCGCGCAGTGTGAGGCGGTTGAGTTTCATGCCTTGGAGCGCCAACACCCCTTCGGTACCAAATCCTTGGCATCGAAAAATCTCTAACGAGTTTAACTTGTCGAGTTTGGCCAGGTGCTTTCCCGATTCGCTGGTGATGACAAAGTCTTGAAGGAGCAGTGCGTTCAAGGTTTTGCTCTTCGCTAATTGCTCAAGTCCAACGTCGGTCACAGCCGTACTGCGATGTTTTAGGGCCGTCAGTTTCGGAAGGCTACCGATCACTTCGAGCGCCATATCACCCGCTTCCATGTTGCCACGCAAATCGAGTGTCCGAAGATCCTCGAGTTTGGCTAGACGGCGTGCGCTCAGATCATTGAAACGATTTTGGATCAGCGTCAACCGCTGCAATTTCGTCAGCGTCGCGATGACCCGCATCGCAGAACTGGTCATGTTGGTGTTCGATGACAAGTCCAGCTCGATGAGGTCAGGAAACGCCTTCACGATTGTTTGCACAGCTTCATCGGTGATCACGGTGTTGGTCAGCGCTAATGATTCGAGCTTGCTAAGACCAGTCAGCTTCAAAACCATTTCGTCATTCAAGTCGCGACAATTGAATACTTGAAGCTTTTTCAAATCCTTGAGACGACTGAACAACTCGATATCTGCAGCCGTAACCTCTGAGCCGTCCTGAATCACGATTTCAACAAGCTTACCGTCAGGATCGAGAGTGGCTTTCGCTCGGCTTCCAAAGGACTTCAACCGATCCTGGGTTGTGGTATCCAAGGCCGTCGAGGCACCGGCTCCCTGCACGAAAATAGCCGTGGAGAGTCCTGCAATGGTCAGTCCCACCGTGTGTGTGTGCGCGAGGGTGCCTGCAGCCAACACACCTATCCAGAGCGATCGATTCCAAAGCGATCGACGAAATCTTGTTGGGTTACTCATAGCTCAACAGCCTCTCTGTTTTGCGATCCATCCTAATCGTTGGTTTTAAGAAGCTCACATTCTAGTCAAAGCGACAAGCTTGGACAGCGATGGCTCTCCGTCAAAAAAAACTTCCAGCAAAACCATGCTTGGTCTTGCTGGAAGTTCGATTGCAATGAGAGTCACATAGGCGTGTACCCGGACCTATCGGTCCGGGCTGAAGTTCTGCCGGTCCTCCGGACCTTAGACTCACAAACCGGTCACCCGGACCTGAGGACTCACGAGCTGACTAGTCTAAGCGGTAACCTTTTGGGTAGGTTGGCTTGATCAAGTCTGCAACGCGAGGGGTCTTGAGCGAGGCCAGGTTGGTCACCTTGAGATTCTTCGCATCCCATTCGACCTTCTCGCCCCATTCACCCATTTCACCATCGGCGCCACCCTTCGCCGCTGCCCATACGGCGAGGTTGCCAAGCAGAATGGTTTCGGTAAGCGGCCCAGCGCGGTTGATGAAGTTTGACTTAGCAATCATCGGATCGCCAGCCATCTTGGCGCGGAACAACTCGAACATGTTGTTGACGTCGTTCCCCTTGCCCTTATCTTCCGCAGGTTCGTAATCGACCTTCACTTTGTCGACACCGCGAAGCTCGTAAACGCCGCAGTAGTCGTCGGAGCTATAGAAGGCACCTTTCTCACCCACGACCAACACACCGCTGTCAGAGATCTTCTTGATTCCCCATTTCTCGAAGACTTCTGCGGGTGGCTTGTTGCCCAGACGGTCATACCACCAGAATGGGATCGCTGGGCGATTCTTGGTTTCAGGGAACTCGAACTTGATGATTGAGCTCGCGGGGAAGCTGTCGAAGTCATGTCCAGTGGTCTTGGCAACCACCGATACAGGGTCTCGCAGTTCGCACGAAGCGAATGGAACGGTTAACTGATGGCATGCCATATCGCCCAAAGCGCCGGTGCCAAAATCCCACCAACCACGATGCTGGAACGAGTGGTAGATCCCCGGCCAAAATTCGCGAGGTGGCGCGACGCCGAGCCAGTTCTTCCAATCGAGTCGCTCAAGTGCTCGACCAATTTCTTCCTTTTTCTTGGATACCAGTTTATCGACCAGCTCCTTGATTTCCTTAGGGGTCGCATCTGGCTCGTCCTTTTTGATTTCTGCCAACGCTTGCTCTTCGAACTTCTTCAAGTCCATGCGGCGATTAGGCCCTTGTGCCCACACGGGCCGGTTCGACCACGCGTAGACTTCCTTGAGTGTTCCGAGCACACCAGACTGGATCTGTGCGATCGCTTCGCGGGACGAATTGAGCGCGGTCCCTTGGTTGCCCATCTGAGTGCACACGCCCGTTTCCTTGGCGACCTGAGCCAACAATCGAGCTTCGTAGATGGTGCGTGTCAGCGGTTTCTGCGTGTAGCAGCTGATTCCCAATCGCATGGCATCCAAGGTGATGGGGGCATGCATGTGGTCAGGCGTGCTGACGGTGCAAATGTCGATGTTCTTGCCATGCTTCGCAAACAGTTCGCGGTAGTCCGTGAATCGCTCTGCGCTTTTGAACTTATCGGAATTTCCCTTCGCTTCCAACGTGCCTCGATCGACATCGCAAATAGCAATCGGGTTTCCGAACTCAGCGGCGTTATCGGAATCGCTGCCTCCTTTACCTCCGACGCCGATGCACGCAACGTTCATTCGTTCCAGAGCGGAATTGCTCCAAACCGGTTGACTACCGGCTGCGACGAAATAGCCGAACCCGGCCATCGATGTCGTTTCAAGAAAACCACGACGTGTTGACTTTGGCATACTAAAGATCCTTTCGATACTTGCGAGTCAGCGCAATGATAGTGAGTAACGTGAACCACCGCGATGCGTTGGCTGGGGCATTTCAGACGCCCTCATGATAGCTTCTGCGGCGATTTTTTACATGCTACTCCGATTTTTTGGTCGGTCCGGCCCTTCGTGAGGAAAATGACAACTTTTCGCAATGCGATGGCTCGAAGCAAGAATTTCGTTCCGACCGGGGATGGAACGATCACGACTTTGAGAACGATGTGCCGACACACCACAGATGATGCGGGCCTCGGCCTGCAGGGGGGAACGATGAATTACGCATGGAAGCCAAGTCTCTAATCAATCGAACCGGCATAGAAAGATCATGATACGACCTGCGACCATGTGGCGTGCGTTTTTTTCAGCGATCGGAATCGTCCTCATCATTTTGGGGTTGGAGTGCTTGGCCATCGACAGCGCAACGTTCGTCGCGGGTGCTGCGGAAGAGGCGTCGGTTCAGCAGCCCTTTGGTGGCATGTTTGCCGCCGCAACTCCACCCGCTTCGGACCGTGTCTTCCGTCCGACGGAATGGTTTCCATGGTCCCTGCTCGCTGTCGGATCCATCACGCTCTTGTATTCGATCTCCTTGCGTCCAAGCGCAGGACCGGCGTAACGAACGCCCGACGAGTTTCTTGGCATGCGACCGAAGTGACCTACCGCTTTTCAACGACCCAAAGAATCGGGCTGGCGGGATTGTCTGGATCTCGAAGATCCTGATATGCGAACGTATCGGCATGTGCTTCGAGCCAGTCCTGCACCGCCTGAGCCTCCTCGCGCCCCCCTGGATGTCCGACATAAGCCAGGATTGTCATCCATCCGTTCGTCTTCAACAGCGAAGCTGCCCCGTCGATGGCTGCGATGGAACTCTCGCGCGTCGTTGTAATCGACTTGTCACCAAAGGGAAGATATCCAAGATTGAAGACCACACATTTCACCGCCCCGTGGTGCCCAGGTGCAACGATTTGTTTAATACACTTGTGGTCAGCGATATGTAGCTTCACGCGAGTAAGTAGCTCTCGTTCCTGCAGACGGAGGCGGACCTGTTCGATAGCGGACGCTTGGATATCGATCGCGTAAACAAGCCCCTTTTCGCCGACCCTGTCTGCGAGGAAAACAGTGTCGTGACCGTTCCCTGCCGTGGCGTCGATCACGATGTCGCCTGGGGCGATCCGATCTCCCAGGATTCGTTGTGCTTCAACCGTAAAATGCATAAGCAGTCCGCTGCGTGGAGACGTTACGTTGCGGCTTTGATCGTGCCGTTTGCTTTAGGATAGGATCCTAAGCACTCCAATCGGAGCGCGTCGATTCGGAGGCGATCGATGGCTTGCGCTACGGGGCCATTGTCGCTGTGCCCCTCCAGCTCGACGAAGAATAAATACTCGTTGGGAGTCGAAGGGATCGGAAACGACTCGATCCAAGTCAGGTTAAGCCCGTTTTGCTTGAAGAGGACCATGACATCCGCCAGTGCGCCCGGTTTATGCGGGACCTGAAACATGAGGGAGGTCTTGTCGCATCCCGTCGGTCGAGGTCGATCTTTACCGATAACCACAAAGCGCGTGACATTGTTCGGACTGTCTTCGATGTTCTTGGCCACCACATCGAGCCCGTATTGGGTGGCTGCTTCGATCGATGCGACGGCAGCGGCTCCGGGTTCCTCGGACGCAATCTTCGCGGCCGCAGTGGTGCTGGCGACCTCGCACCAGCGGGCATCCGGTAGATGTTGGGCAAGCCAACCTCGGCATTGAGAAAGCGCTTGAGGCTTGCTGTACACGTTGCGGATTTCGTCTCTTGGGACGCGAGCAAGGAGATTGTGGTGGATGGGCAGCAGTATTTCGCCACAGATTTGAACGGGAGTCCGCGCGAACATCGTGAGCGTATCCACGATCCGTCCATCGGTCGAGTTCTCGATTGGCACAACACCATACTTGGCTTGTTCTCGGGCCACTTCATCGAAAACCGCTGCAATCGATGGGAGAGGTAGAAGCCCGGAATCTTTGCCGAAGAACTTGGCTGCTGCCGCGTAGCTGAACGAATGCTCTGGACCCAGATACGCTACATGCTGTGGACGAACGACATGATGATGAACCGCACCTGCAATATGGGACATCAGTGAGTCCAGCAAGCCATGGTCCCGTGGGTCGACATTCGGACCCGGGCTGGCTCGGCTGATCGCGTTCGCTTCCTGAAACTCGGGTATCGACGACGGGCTATCTTCAGACCATTGGCGCAGCAACTCACATCGACGCGACAAGAGGCTTGCGATCTCCCGATCGAGCTGGGCGAGTTGTGACGGGAAGGTTTTCAGGTCAGATTCGTTGGTCGTTTTTGGCATCCAGCGTTAACCGTCCTTGTCCTGCTGTCAAATTGGCGTGAGATCCGACCTTGGAAGCCGTACCCGATTCGGACCACGGTCGGTGCAATTGATGTAAGTCTAACACAGGAATGGAGTTGCGGCCAAAAAACAGCAGGGAAATTGTTTGGCACAGCGATTGCTTCCATTGAGAAATCCATGAGTGATCCTGGCAGGAACGCAAAATAGGATCCGGAAACCCTTCCATCCCCAAAAAACATCGTAACGGGAGAAAGCAATTTATGGCATCAGGTGAAAAGATCATCGGAATCGATTTGGGCACTACCAACTCCGTAGTGGCTGTGATGGAAGGCTCGGAAGTCAAGGTGATTCCGAACGCCGAGGGAAATCGTCTGACTCCCAGCGTCGTCGCCTTCACCGACAAGAGCGAGACCATCGTCGGGGAACCTGCACGTCGTCAAGCAGTGACCAATCCGCGTCGGACAGTCTATTCGGTCAAGCGGTTCATGGGACGTCGACACTCGGAAGTCGAATCCGAAGAAAAGTTGGTCCCCTATCAAGTGGTGGGTGGTCCGAACGAATACGTCAAAGTCCAAATCGGAGACCAACAGTACACTCCGCAAGAGATTTCGGCCAAGGTGCTTCGCAAGCTGAAGGAAGCTGCTGAGGCTTACTTGGGGCATCGCGTGTCCAAGGCGGTGATCACCGTCCCGGCCTACTTCAATGACGCACAGCGTCAAGCAACCAAGGATGCGGGTCAGATCGCAGGTTTGGAAGTTGCCCGTATCATCAACGAGCCAACGGCAGCAGCCCTCGCCTATGGACTCGATAAAAAGAAAGACCAAAAGATCGTCGTGTTCGACTTGGGTGGCGGTACGTTTGACGTCTCCGTTCTGGAAGTCGCTCTCAGTGGCGATGGTGATTCAAGCAGCAAAGTTTTCGAAGTCATTAGCACCAGTGGTGACACGCACCTGGGTGGTGACGATTTCGACCAGGCGCTGGTAAACCATGTCGCGAATCACTTCCAAAAGGATACCGGTATCGATCTGCGAAAAGAGCCGATGTCGCTGCAGCGATTGCAAGAAGCGTGCGAAAAGGCCAAGAAGGAACTGAGCTCGCTTCCTCAAACGGACATCAATCTGCCGTTCATCACGGCGGACGCCAGCGGCCCCAAGCACCTCCAGATGACGGTCACTCGCAGCACGTTCGAAGGTCTCATCGATTCCTTGATCGAACGATGCCGTCAGCCTGTGCTTCAAGCGCTGCAGGACGCGAAACTCAATCCATCCGAGATCGACGAGGTTGTCTTGGTGGGTGGTTCGACCCGTGTCCCCAAGGTTCGGCAAATCGTCAAAGACATTTTTGGGAAAGAACCCCATCAAGGCGTCAATCCCGATGAAGTCGTGGCAGTGGGTGCCGCCATCCAAGGCAGCGTCCTC
>JALOQW010000031.1 GCA_025459275.1 Pirellula sp. | reverse complement strand
ACATCCACTCGCACATTGAAACACCTTGGGGGGTTCAGCGTCTCAACGGTGGCGGAATTTGGCGATTCCATCCCGAAACCAAGAGACTTGAAGTAGTGGTTCGCGGATTCGTGAATCCATGGGGTGTTCATTTCGACCGGTATGGTCAGATGTTTGCGACCGACGGTGCCTACGGTGAAGGGATCAACTATGCGTTTCCTGGAAGTGTGTTCGTGACAGCAGTCGGCGCCAAGCGGCTCGTAGCCGGTTTGAACCCCGGAAGCCCAAAGCATTGCGGACTGGAAATTCTTTCGGGATCGCATTGGCCAGACAGTATTCGCGGCACGATGGTGACCAATGATTTTCGTGCGCATCGAGTATGCCGTTTTCGAGTGACGGACGATCAATCGGGTTACGAGTCGGTGCAACTCCCAGAACTGATCAAAACCCCGCACGTCGCCTTTCGGCCGATCGACGCCAAGCAAGGGTTGGACGGCGCATTATACATCGCAGACTGGTATAACCCGATCATTCAGCACGGCGAAGTCGACTTCCGCGATCCTCGTCGTGACCGCACTCACGGACGCATTTGGCGATTGACGCATCGAGATCAACGTCCCACCGCCGACGAATCGATCACGTTCAGCGACTCCGTTACCAAGAATCTGGATCGTCTCAGCGATGACGCAGACTTGGTCAGATTGTTTGCGACCCAAGCCCTTCGCCGCCAATGGCAAGCCAGCGCAGCGGCTCGTGCGGAGATTGAGACCTACACATCATCTTCCATGACGGATCCAACAAGTCATGGCTTAACGCAGCTTCAGTTGCTTTGGCTTTACGAGGGCCTAGGCATCTTTCATGACGGATTACGTCAGGCTCTTTTCGAGCAAAAGGACGGTCGTTTGAGAGCCGCAGCCGTGCACCATGCGTCCAACCAAATTCGTTGGATTAGCACAGAGCAGTCGGGGGAACTCGATGCTTCCCAGATGGGACCATGGCTCGCTCTTGGTAAGCGATTCGTTTCCGACCCTCATCCGAGAGTTAGGTTGGAAGCGGTTCGTATGTTGGCAGAACTTCCGAGTCCAGCTGCAGCCGAGCTCGCATGCGATGCACTCGCATTGCCCATGGATCGATTTCTGGATTTCGCATTGTGGCAGACACTGCGCGACCTGCAGGGTGTCTGGCTGCCAGAGTTTCGTCGAGGTACCTTCCGCTTTGGAGACAACCCTGCCGCCATCGCTTTTGCTTTGAAGGCCGTCGAGGATCCCTCAACAATCGACGCGGTCCTAGACATGTTGGTTGTCTCCGGTGTACGCAGCGAGTCGCAGACACCGGCTGTGAAGCTGCAGTTAGCTCAGCTTGTTGCTGATCTCGGGACCGGAGCACAGCTAGCTAAGTTGGTCGACTATTTCCATTCAAGGGATGGTGTATTCGCTAATGCCACAGAGCAACAACGCGGAACGTTCCTCATGAACTTTGCGGAGTCCGCGTTTCGTCGCAAAGAAAAGGTTCCCGTCAGCAGCTCGTCGGTCCAAGCACTCCTTGCAAAAGCCACGAAAGCCATCGAGCAAGACGGAGCGATTGATCGCATCGATCCGCAAATCCTGGAAGCCGCGGCCGTTCTTCATGCGATGGGACGATGGCAAATCCCCGAAGCGCGAGCGGCCTTCCTCGATTGGGCGGGGAATCCAGCCGTCGCGAATCGGTTGCGTCAGGCCGCTGTCGTTGGTCTCTCCAACTTCCCAGACGATGAGGTACGATCGAAGCTCAAGGCATGGGCTCACGACCCGAACACGGCTGTTGCAAGCAGAGCCATCGGCGTTCTTTTGGATATCGATATTCCCTCCGCCTCTGAGTTGCTGGTTGCACGTTTGTCCGACGAGTCCGTGGCCCCGGCATTCATCCCAATGGTGTCCTTCTGGTTATCGCGTCGCGATGGAACGGCTGCGATCATGAATGCCCTCAGAGATCGGACACTGGCTCCGAATGTTGCGCGTCAAGTCAAGGCAGAGTTGCGCAAGATGAATGCACCGAGCGAACTGATGGCCTTGATCGATACCGTTGGCAAACTCCAAGAGAATCGATGGCAACTGACCGAGGAGCTGCGTGATCAGTGGCTCAAGCTCGCAATGCAACAAGGCGATCCTACACACGGCGAGACCATTTATCGCCGTTCGGAATTGCAATGCATCCAATGCCATCGTATCGGAGGCGTAGGTGGTTTGGTTGGTCCCGACTTGACCAGCATCGGAGCCCAAGCTCCCGCGGACTATTTGCTAGAAGCACTCCTCAACCCTGCAGCAAAGGTCAAGGAAGGCTACAACGCGAAGCTTGTACGAACCGACAACGATGAGGTTCTCGCAGGAATCCCTGTCCGAGAGTCCGACGACGAAGTGGTACTGAGACTTGCAGACAATCGAGAAATCTCTATCGACAAGTCCAGCATCGTCGACATCAAAGAATCGCGATCCCTCATGCCAGATGGCTTGCTCGATTCGTTAACCGAAAAGGAAGCAGTGGACCTGCTCCGATTCATCGTGGAACTCGGAAAACTCGATGGAACCATGCTCGTCAAGAACGACGGCGCGATACGAGCTTGGGAAGCGCTGGCGTGGTCCGACAGAGCCTTCACTCAGTTCAATCGGACGAGCTTCGATTCCATTGCCGGCGATCAGTCGATTTTCACATGGCAACTTCACCCATCGCTCGTGTCGGGGGCTGTGCCCATGGCGGGCTTGGCCAAGTATCGGCCGCATCCAGGCGTTCCGGAACATACCTTTTTGAAAACCAAATGGACCATAACACGTTCCGGCAATATCGGTCTGGACGTCAGCGGAATCCCCAAAGGGAGCCTCTCGTTGTGGGTAGATGGTAAGCCATTACCGATCGACGGCGATTTGGTCGTCGTTCCCGTCAATGAAGGGGAATCGATATGGTACATCGGTGTGAATCGCGAGATCGTGAACGATGCGGCCATTTCTTTGAAACTAGCCCCCGATCAGACGACAGCCAAATTTGCTGCTCCGTGACTCGCCGCGTACATGTAGCGGGTTCGGACCGGGGTTACCCCATTTTCATTTAGCATCTCGTACGCCAGAGCCAACGGCTTTGGCGGAACGGGATGGTGCAGGTGAGGTTTCTTCGACGGCAACGACTTCGTCGTTCAAGCGAGCGGAGTATTCCAGCACGCTACCGGGGCCGGAGAAGGCTACCACTTGATGATCCCATGCCAACTCTTTGGCGATCATCCTCCCCGCGTCGATATCGAACCGAATGGTCCCATTGCTAAGCTGCTGCAGGATTTGGGCTTCCTCGGACGGTTCGCCCATCGTGGAGAGAGGTTCACTCTTGACCGAGACAGTAGCGACTCCTGCGCTGATCTTCTCTAACTTGAAGAACTCACGGAACTTGACAAGTCGTTGTGTACCGTCTTTGCGTTGTATTTTCATCTCCCGAGGGATCTCCCAAGTCGCTCCGACCGAGACAGGGTTCTTGGGGAGCGGCAATGTCACATCACCCATCCCCATGTGCGGAGGATTGTGAATGTCACTTCGAGCCACGACCATTCCTGTTTCATCGATTCGGATGGTAGAGACCCGTTTGCCGACAGTATCCGCTGCCCCAGCGAACTGAGGCGGGATGGCATCGGTCGGTTCATCCGAGTTGTATCGAATCTCTTCGGCGTCCCCCACTTGCTGGGACATATCGACTCGGTCAATCCAGTATTCGAAGGTTGTCGTTCCGCCGTCGGCAGCGATGACTCGCCATGATTTATCCGTCACTGTCCGTGAATTGGCCTCTTGCTGGACGGAATCGATGCGTGTGCCATTCTTTGCCAAATGAGTGACTTCGCTACGTATGACCATTCCCGGTTCAAAGCGATAGCGCAGCAGAATTTTTTCCTCGGACTCTGGCCCTGCGGTCTCGATCAATTTCTTTGGCTCTACAGTTCGAAGCTCTTGTGGAGCAAGGTTCGTCGACTGCGAATTCGATGCTTCCTCAGGTAAGCTATTACTGCCAGATGCAATCTTGCCTGGTAGCCGTTTGGGTTCGACCAGTTCTTGGGAGCCTTCATCGAGGAGCGATCGGCGAGATGTCCCTTCTTTTGCAGACTCTTTGCTTGTACCAGCCTCCTGAGCGCCGACCCAAGAGGCGAGACTGGCCGTTACCAACACCAAAACCAAAGCCGATGTGCAAGGACGCATTAGCATCGATATGACCCTCGAGTTCCATCTCATAAAGTACAGCTCGGATCGGTCTACCGGACCGCTCTGTTCTAGGTCAAGATCAGATTCGACCCGGTAACGAGATTCCGAACCTTTTCGTGGGTCGTCCCCTCCTCAGTCGAGATGTTTGCAGGTAACTTCGTGAGGGTGTGCTTTCATTTGCATCTCACCAAAACAACGTTCATTGACATCGTGTAGCGAAATGTTTGAGTCCATTCCTCTTGCGCCTCCAGATTCGATCCTTGGATTAATGGAGGTTTTTGACAAAGATCCTCGCCCCGAGAAGATCAACCTCACCGTTGGCGTCTTCAAGGATGAACAGGGGCGAACCCCCATCTTAGAATCGGTGAAGCTTGCCGAGCAAAAGATCCTTGCGACTCAAAAAACGAAGAGCTACCTGCCGATCGAAGGGGGGGCAGACTTCACGCAAGCCGTAGTCAAACTGGTATTCGGAGACGCAATCGATGAATCGCGAGTCGCCGCAGCTCATACTCCGGGAGGGACGGGTGCTCTCCGAGCCAGCGCTGACACCATCGCACGTCATTTTCCTCACGCCAGAGTTTGGGTCAGCAAACCCACTTGGGCGAATCATGTCGCGGTATTCGAAGCGGCGGGCCTCCAGACCGAAGCCTACGCCTACCTTAACGCTTCGAAGACAGGCCTCGACTTCGAAGGGATGATGTCGGACCTTCGGCAACGCGGATCAGCGGGAGATTTCGTTTGCTTGCACGCATGCTGCCACAACCCCACGGGGATCGATCCTGCGCCAGATCAATGGGAGGCGATCTCAGCATTGCTGGCGGAAAAGAAGATGATTCCGCTCTTGGATTTTGCCTACCAAGGATTCGGAGACGGTTTATTCGAAGATGCCCAGGCTCTTCGAACACTCATGAAGGATCACGCAGAGCTAATAGTCTGCAGTTCTTTTTCGAAGAACTTCGGCTTGTACTCAGAGCGAGTCGGAGCTCTGTTGATGGTCTGCAAAGACGCGGCTACGGAACCAGCCGTACTGAGCCAGATTCGAACGTCCATCCGCTGCAATTACAGTAATCCCCCAAGGCATGGCGAAGCGATTGTTGCCACTATCCTCGGGGATCCTGAGCTGACGGCACTTTGGAAGAATGAAGTGGATGCAATGCGAGCAAGGATTTCGTCGATGCGACATATGTTCATCGAAGGCATGAGTAGGCTCGGTCGGGATTTTTCGTTCCTCCAGTCCCAAAAGGGGATGTTCTCTTATACCGGCTTGAACCCGATGCAGGCCGACTGGTTGAAATCGGAACGAGCGATTTACATCGTCGGGACAGGTCGGATCAACGTGGCGGGGATCACCTCGACCAATGTGGATCGATTGTGTCGTGCCATCGACGAAGCTTGCGGAACAGTGTAGTTACCCCTCAGCACCGTCCGTCCATCGACACCAAGAACTCTTTCTGAACCAGATTGCAGTCGCATACGTATTGCATATCGGTTCAGGTTGAGTCAAAATGGCTCGGCCCAAGGATTCCCATGGTTAGGCTTCGTTGGACGGGGGGAGTCGCATGCAGTTTCCGGTGTTTTGGTTACTGATGTCTGCTTTTGCAGGGATGGGTGCCGTTGAATGCGACACATCCTCGGATGACGATGGGCAGCGTGCCGAACATGCGCGAATCGTGGTCGTCGGCGACTGGAAGACATACCAAGTCCTCCGAGAGATCGGATTCGCAACCGAGTATCTCTCGGAGCAACGACTTGAAGAGCAGGTACTCCGTTTGGAACGGGAGGGTACATCCTGTGTGTATTGCTTTCGCACAAATACTCTTCAAGATCGGTCTATGATTTTCGTCGAGAGGATGCAGAATCTTGGGGTTGCCTTTAAGGCGATCCCGGATCTATCGAGATTACCGATGCCAGCTCAGCTTGATATGATTCTGCAAACCGTGATGCCCTCCCTTCAAGAAATCGATCCACACGCTGCATCCAAGATCATGGAGCGACTGTCGAAGTATCGTCGTGATTGGTTACGCCAATATCAGCGGAAGGGCAAACCACAGAGCCGTCCGATCGTGATGGATGGGCTATCTTGATGGAATCCCCTTCGCGTTATCCATTGCTGCAGAGACGATATGTGCTGCTGAAGTGCATCGTGCTCTTCCTTGCGTTGATAAGGCCGCTGCATGCGTGTCCTTTGTGTGAAGCCCTCAGCAGTACGCTTCGCGATGATCTGCAGGCAGCTTCCGCTGCCTTGATAGGAAAGGTCCTTGCATGTTCCCCCACCGAAGTTCCAGGTGTCTATCTGATTCGCCTCAGCGAGGAGATCACATGGCTGAAGCGCGCGGACGTCTCTCCGCGTGAGATCCGTTTGCAATCATTGACGGAAATACCTCGAGGAACGCAGATACTGGTTCTTGGGTTCGATGCAAATTGTGAACGTGAGGAAGCCGTCCAGCCATCCGATTCCCGACGAGACTCATTGCAGGGGCGTGGAGGCATCGTCAAGGAATGGATTTGGGTTCCACCTGTGGTGATTACCGTTCAAACTGCCAAGTACCTACTCTCAATGCCTTCCCCAGACGCTCCGGAGGAGGAACGCCTGCTGTTCTTTTTCGAGCATCTCGGATCCTCGGAACCCTTGGTCAGCGACGACGCATACAACGAATGCGCTCGGGCGTCACTTGAGACGGTTCAATCCCGATTCTTCCTTGAGCATGTTGATCTCGCTGAGGTCATTGCCAAGCTTCGAGACATAGAGACCCCGGACAAATACAAGAGCTTCTATTGGATGTTGCTCGCAGAAAAAGGAAGCGTGGAACATCGATCGCTCTTTGACGAATTGGCAGGGCCTTGGCTGAAGGTTGGGCAAACGGACAGCGATCAGACCGAGACCCGATTGATCGAGTATCCGCCTTGGATACCGGCTGCTATCGCCACGTTCGTGAGACTTGGTGGGGAATCGGCTATCCAGGAAGTTGAAGCTACCGTCTTCAAGAACCCGCAAGTCGACATGCCACTTGTATTTTCCGCCGTTAGTGCGTTTCGAGCGTTGGGGAACGAGTTGAAGCCTGTAGAGCGAAACCGACTCGCCCGGTCCTTTGAAATTCTTCTCGAGCAACCGCGCGTAGCCGACTTGATCATCGCTGATCTAGCAAGGTGGGAGCATTGGACCGTCATTTCGAAATTACGCAAACTGTTTCTTGATGTGGACCCAGAGACAACATTCGTTCGCACACCGATCATTACCTTTATGAGGAGCTGCCCATTGCCAGAAGCGGCAGAGGAGCTGGATCGTATGCGAGCGGAGGATCCGAAAGCGTACCGGCGTTCGGTAACTTTGTTGCCAACCATCGATCA
Organism: Pirellula sp.; assembly: GCA_025459275.1. Classification (GTDB taxonomy): domain Bacteria; phylum Planctomycetota; class Planctomycetia; order Pirellulales; family Pirellulaceae; genus JBKCUI01. The sequence continues at coordinate 9,716 of JALOQW010000031.1, read as the reverse complement.
CGCTGCAGCCCCGAAGTGAAGTTGCCGCTGACTCACGATGCTGCGAAGCTCTTTAGGGCAACCCATCGCAGCTTCCTCGTAACAATGATACGCATGTGCAATTGCTTTGCAAAATACGTCCGTTCATGGCACCGGTCGGCGGATGCATTGTTCAGACACCCCCTTTGCGGGTACGATACTCGCCGGAGCCAGGGCGGTGGTTCGGAGGACGGTTGTTCGGCCGTGCCGTTGGCAGCTTTTTCGAAGGGAAGGATAGTTGGGGATGGTGAAACCGCGAGTGTTGGTGGTTCGAGCTCCAGGGACCAATTGCGATGTGGAAACCGCCTATGCATTTGAGCTAGCTGGTGCGGAGCCCGAGCGATTGCACGTCAACCAAATCATCGATCATCCCCGTCTCGCCGAACGATTTCAGATCCTCTGCTTTCCCGGCGGCTTCAGTTACGGGGACGACATCGCGGCCGGCAGAATTGCAGCCGTGCAATGGCAAACGCGTTTGAACGAAACGCTCAACCGATTCAGGGATGAAGACCGACTTGTCCTCGGGATCTGCAATGGATTTCAAATCATGATGCGGCTGGGCATTTTCTTTGATGCCGAAGCCGATCGCCCGCCGGCGACATTGACCTGGAATCGGCAAGGAAGATTTGAGGCCCGTTGGGTGCATCTCAAACCGGAGTCCGATCATTGTGTTTTCCTCAAGGGGATCTCTGAAATCTATCTGCCAATGGCACATGCCGAAGGTCGCTTCCTGATGCGCGATGCTCTCGCACAACAAGAACTGGTCGACGACAACCAGATTGCCTTGAGGTATTGCGGTCCGGATGGAACCACGGGTGATGATGAATTGGACTTTCCATGGAATCCGAATGGCGCTCAATGGAACGTAGCGGGGATCTGCGACCGAACGGGTCGTATCTTTGGACTGATGCCACACCCTGAGCGATTCTTGTTTCCAACCAATCATCCGAATTGGACTCGGTTTGATTCGCTTCCGGAGTCGGGGCAAGGATTGAAGCTGTTCCAGAACGCCGTCGCTTACTTCGGATAACGTATGGATGTGATTTCGAATCCACTCACGATCTTTAGTCAGCTCGACTATTTGAGGCGCGAAGGGAAACGTATCGGGATCGTCCCGACGATGGGGGCACTCCACGAGGGGCATTTGTCTCTGGTTCGTCATGCCAAACAAGCATGCGACATCTCTGTCGCCACGATCTTTGTGAACCCATCACAGTTTGGACCGAACGAAGACTACCAGCGCTACCCGCGAACACTCGAATCGGATTTGCAAGCGCTCGATTCCGTCGGATGCGATTTCGTCTTCACTCCTACGATGGAAGCCATCTATCCCTCGGGTTATTCGACCTACGTCGAACCTCCGCGTGTTGCGGAACGTTGGGAAGGGGCCTATCGCCCGGGCCATTTCCGGGGCGTTGCCACTATCGTCTTGAAGCTGTTCATGCTCGTTCCGGCTCAAGTGGCTTACTTTGGCCGCAAGGATTATCAGCAGGTCGCGGTCATCTCCGCGATGGTTCGAGACCTCGGCGTGCCGATTCGCATCGAAGCGTGCGAGACCATTCGCGATCCCGACGGCCTGGCCATGAGTTCTCGCAACCGCTACCTCTCTGAATCGGAACGAGTGCGTGCACTGAGCTTAAGTCATGCCTTGCACCGCGCCCAAATGATGCTCGATGCCGGCCACCGTTCGCCTTCGGAACTGGAACAAGGCATGCGTGATGTGTTGTTGTCAGCACCCGTGGACAGCATCGATTACGCGGTCGTCGTAGACCCGGAGACCTTGGATCCGATAGAATCCATCCAGCGGGATGCCGTCGCGCTCATCGCTGCCCGCGTCGGCACCACGCGACTGATCGATAACAGGACGTTGGTTCGACGCACCTAAACGCTTGCACGTAAGGAGACTGGCGAATGCGTCAGACATTGTTCTATCTACCGCATCAAGTCGGTCCGCTCCCTCTGTTTGGGTGGGTAAGTTGGTCGATGATCGGGCTTGCGCTCTACATCGTCTTGATCATTGCACTGAGCCGCCACCGATCGTCTTGGTCGGAAACACTGCGCGAAAATGGGATGAACTGGGGTATTGCCGCTTTCGCGCTCGGTTGGCTCCTCCCGTGGATTGAAACCAAGTATTTTGAGGGCACTCCCGAGGAAGTCGTTCTGGGGTTGCCGGTTCGCGGCTACGGACTGATGTTGATGCTGGGTGTCGTTGCGGCGGTTGCCATTGCGAATCGCCGCATCGAGCGACTGGCCATTTCACGCGATGCTTTTCTGGGACTAGCGCTGTGGGTCATCGTCGGAGGGCTAGTCGGTGCTCGCATGTTCTACGTGGTGCAGAAATGGAATGAACTCGATGGTGCAACGATCTTGGAAAAACTGCGTACCGCGTTGCAGTTCACCGAAGGTGGCTTGGTTGTGTACGGAAGTGTCATGGGTGGGATGGCAGGCATCCTCTTTTGGACCATTAAGGAACGGGTTCGGCCGATTCCTCTTTTGGACGCGGTGGTCCCGGCGTTCTTTATCGGTCTAGCGCTTGGACGCATCGGCTGCTTGATGAACGGTTGCTGCTACGGAGCGGTTTGCGAAACGAATCTTCCCGCGATCACTTTCCCCCGCGGATCACCTGCATACATGGAGCAACTCGAACGCGGGCAGTTGCTCGGTCTCCGGACCAAGGAACAAGAAACGCAATCCAGCCAGCCAAGGGTGCAGGCTATTGAAAAGGTAACCCCTGACTCATGGGCCGCATTGCACGGCGTCAAGCCTGGTCAAACTCTGGAGCGAATCGACAGCTTCATTCTTCCGCCCGATCTTCGAAAATCGTTGACCGATCCGCCCCAACTCGAAGGAAGCTTATTGATTGATCGCCAGCGGATCGATATCCCAAGTCAAGATTACCCCGAACGCAGTTTGCCAGTCCACCCTTCGCAGATTTATGCGGCGATCAGTGGCTTTCTGCTCTGTCTGTGGACGCTGTCGATTTCGAACTGGGTCAAGCGCCCTGGGCTTGTCTTCGGAGCCGGCTTGGTGGGTTACGGGATCATTCGTATTTTGGAAGAGATCATCCGCGTCGACGAAAAAGGACAATTCGGAACGAGCCTGAGCATCTCTCAATGGGTCAGCGTTCTCGGAATCGCCGCCGGGGTCGTGATCTTGCTGGCGGCTTGGGGAAGTCGCTTTCGTCCCCAGATCCCGGCCGAAGCGAATTGAGGTGCCAGATGTACCACCTCACCAAGATCGCCTCCCTTAAATCGATAACTCAGTTCCGAAGTCACACGCAACAGATCGGAGCAGAGATTCCCATCGATGACGTTTTCCACGCAGGCCTCGATTCATGTTTGATGAGTCCGGTCGCATGGGGTGATCGCACGAATGGACGCCGCGTCATCGGCAATCGCATCGCCGTCCAACCGATGGAAGGTTGGGATGGCACGAACGAAGGAGGGATCTCCGAACCAATGCTGCGACGATGGCGGCGGTTCGGTGAGTCGGGTGCCAAATTGATCTGGGGAGGTGAAGCGATGGCGGTCCGGCCCGATGGCCGCGCTAATCCCAATCAGCTCATTCTCATCGATCGCAACGTCGAAGGAATCCGACAACTTTTGAAGGCCTTGCGTTCTGAGCACAAGCTTCATTGGGGGCAAGACGATGACCTCGTCGTCGGCTTCCAATTGACACACTCCGGACGCTACTGCCGACCTCACGATCATCATCGTTGGGAGGGACGCGTCGCCCATCGCAACCCACTTCTGGACGATCGGTTCGGAGGCGTAAGGCCAGACCAACAATTGACGGCTGACGAAGTTCGAGGTTTAGTCCAAGACTATGTCCGTGCGGCACAGCGAGCTCAGCAGATCGGTGCCGACTTTGTTGACATCAAATGTTGTCACAGTTATTTGCTTCATGAGTTTCTTGGTGCACGTACCCGCGATGATGAGTATGGTGGTTCCCTCGAAAACCGAGCTCGCATCGTACTGGAGATCATTACATCCATTCGAGCAGCGTGTCCCGAGCTTGGTATCGGTGTTCGACTCGGTGCCTTCGATACAGTGCCGCATGAACCAAATCCCGAGACTGCGATCGATGGTCGGCTGGGACAAGGCCGCCCTCGATCCCATGGCCACTTGCTTCCGTATCGATGGGGATTCGGTATGGATCCAGACCAGCCGCTGCAAATAGATCTCGAGGAGCCGCTTCGGTGCATCGATTGGTTTAAAGCGGCCGGCATGACTTTATTGAATGTTACGGGAGGGAGCCCTTATTATTCACCCCACCTTTTGCGTCCAGCTGCCTTCCCGCCATCGGACGGCTATCAGCCGCATGAAGATCCACTCATCTCGGTCGCGAAGCATTTGTACGCGACGCGTGTCATCAAAGAGCAAAATCCCGATCTCGTGGTTGTGGGCTCCGGCTATTCGTACCTTCAGGAGTATCTGCCCAATGTAGCACAGTTCACGGTGCGAAGTGGTTGGACCGATTGCGTCGGACTCGGCAGGACAGTTCTGTCCTATCCGAGGGTACTGATGGATGCTATTGAAGGAAAGACAGCGAAGCGCAAGTGGATTTGCCGCACGTTCTCTGACTGTACTACGGCACCGAGAAATGGGCTTCCTTCAGGCTGCTACCCCTTGGATGACTACTATAAGAACACGCCGACTGCAGAACGTGTGAAGCAGATCAAGAGCCAACTCTAGGGCTGGCTCAGCCCTTTACAGTTCAAAGGCGTCTTCTTCGGCTTGCTCTGCGTAGAGGGGCATGTATCGATAGTACACTTCCAGCATCATCGTCTTCATGCAGGTCACATAGAGTCGGCCCCCTTGATCTGAGCTCAAGCCCTCATCGACATACCAGCTACCGGATGCGTGTCCCGACTGGACCTGGCTAGAAACCAACATGTCGCGCATCCGTACGTTCCATGCTTCCCACTCGGGTCCGCCGTACTGTTTCATTACCTGCGTTGCGTAGTAGTTGTAATAACTGTCGTTTGGTAATGGGCCGTCCGCGTTGAACTTTTCAATGGCCGCCTTAATGGTTGGGTCTTCTTTGCTCCAGCCAGAGTACATGCGGCACAAGACGCCGCAGGCGGTCATCGCCGGCCGGTACTCTAATGGGTTCTTCATCTTCGAATCCAAGCTGTAATGGTACCCAAAGCCTTTCGGAACCATCATCGAATCGAGAAACAGATTGGCCCGTCGCACGGTATCGAGATCGTAATTGAGGCCGGACATGGCAGCACTCTTGATGGCCATCATTTGCCATCCAACGACGGACGTGTCTCCCGGGAGGTTGCCGATGGGAAACGGAGAGTAATGCCACCCACCCGTATTCGGGTTCTGAGCATAAGTTAAGAAGTTGATGCTCAATTGGGCTGCTTCGAGCAACCGTTGATCCCGCGTCATGCCATAGGCTTCGCACATGGCGATCGACGCAATTCCGTGAGCGTACATGTCATCTAAGCCCTGAGCATGACCATCGCCGCGATACCATCCTCCAATCGCCTGTTGGACACGCATGCTCTGGATCAAGAAGCTCAGACCCTTGAAAACCGTCTCCTTGTAGTCACCTTCCAAGTGGGTTTGCCCCGCACCAAGGAAGCACATGAGTGCCAGTCCGGTCGCTGCATTGAGGCTTGCAAGGCGTTTTCCTGGATGGTCGCATTGCCCTCCACAAATCAGAGAATGAGACAGCGTCCAGGCACCGGTCTCAGGGTTCTGATGCTTGGCCAGCCATTCGAGGGCCAAAGCCACCGCCCGTTCGGTTTCGGTGGTCCCCCCAAATTTTTTGAGCATCTCCCGCTTCGTCTCCTTGGAACGGCTGCTCATGGCTGCCCTCATGGCAGCGTTGCTTTGAGCGGAGATCCCGGAGCTCGGTGCGAGCGATTGACTCAAGGTTGGCAGGCTCACATCAGGAGCCGCAGCGACAATACTGCTGACGTCTAGGGTGGTCTCGGACTCCATCATGCTCGGCTCGATGGTCGGCACCTCGCTGGGGGCCTCATCGGGCTCGCTTTCCAGTTCGGCCGTCGAGCTGTCCATTGCGAACTCTTCCAAGTCACTGTCACTCGACGTGGACTCGCCAACGTTCAACAATAGTTGCAGCTCCTTTTGGATCGGTTCGATGTTCCAAGCTGCCAACGCCAACAAGGCTGCAACGTGGACGGCCGTACTGATCGCCCAACTCGGTACAGCCCCCCAAAACGACCCTCGCCGACCGGTCTCATAGGTCACTTTCTTGTCGGTCTCGCCAGCTTTCGGTTCCGGCCCTTTGCCTCGAGTTACCCCGGGTGCAGTTACAACAGGACTGGCTGGGGAGGCAACTTGCGGAGAAGATGATGCAGGCTTCGAAGCCGGAGGGCTATCTAGAAAACCGGGAAGTCCAACTTGCAATGGATCCAGTTCCTCACCCGGTTTCTGCATATCATTCCTCGAAATTCACTTAGGTTGGGCGAACTCACTTCAACCTCCTTTATGGTAACAATCCGCCACGCTCCCGTGTACTCATGTCTCCGTTGAATTCCCAAGTCCATGCCAAACTTTCGCCTAATCGTGTGACTCGCTGCCTGTTTCCTATAGGGATTTTGGCGATGGCGATGCTTGGCTGTGGCTCCCCCGCCTCGCTTGATACATCAGCTTCGCCAAGCCCTGTATCGCCGCAGTCTGAGTCTTCGCTTGATAACCCACCACTCCAAGTCGAGGTCATCATCACTGGCTTCGACGGTCTTCAAGGCAAGTGTCGCGTCGCAGCTTACAATTCCTCCAAGGGCTTTCACGATCCAGAAGCAGCCATCGCTCGCGAAGTCCTCTCCATCGATAGCGACACCGTACGATGGTCTTTTGAATGCCCCTACCCCGACGACCCTTCCTCACCGGTTCAATTGGCAATCTCCGCCTACCAGGATCGTAACGATAATGCCTTGCTCGACAAAAATGTGATTGGGATTCCCACCGAACGATATGGTTTCTCCAACAATCCCAAGCGAGGGTATGGCCCTCCCAAGTTCGAACAGGCCGTATTAGTTCGTCCCAAGGCCGAATCACCCAACGAACCATGGTCCATCCCTGTCTCGATTCAGTAGCTCGACACATCCACTTGTTTGGCACAAGCCGCATAAACCCATGAATGATGCGAACGTTGGCCTACGACTCAGTCGACAAGCGGCACACAACGCCAACCAACTCGGCATCGCCACGGCCACCGGCTCGCCTCGACAAGGGACGAATCGGACTTACTCCACGGTGACCATGGGGGACCTTGACGCTCGGTCATCGACCATCGCGGCAGGTTTTCAAAGTATGGGCATGGGACCCGGCAAACGCATCGCCTTGCTCGTGCGTTTTGGCGAAGACTTCATTACCCTCGTCTTCGCTCTTCTCAAATGTGGAGCCACTCTCATCCTCATCGACCCAGGTATGGGGCGCAAGAATATCTTGAAGTGCCTCGCTGAAGCGCAGCCCGATGGCTTTGTGGGTATCCCTCTGGCTCAAGCCATTGTTCGAGCCAAGCGATCGCTATTTCCTCAAGCGAGATTGAATGTCACCGTCGGTCGTCGTTTTGGGGTGCTCCCATCGCCTTCCTTGAATGATCTCGAGAAGCGACATCATGCTCGCGATTACCGCTCCCCCATGAGCCGCATGTCCGATCCCGCGGCGATCATCTTCACCACGGGCAGCACTGGGCCTCCCAAAGGGGTCTTGTACACGCATCAAACATTCAACTACCAGATCGACATGATCGCCAGTCACTATGGGATCGAACCAGGCGGCAAAGACCTCAGTGGCTTTCCACTTTTTGGCTTGTTCAATGCCGTCATGGGAACATCGACGATCTTGCCAGACATGGATCCGACCCGCCCAGCCGATGTGAAACCCGAACGATTGCTGGATGCCCTCGATCAATGGGAGGTTCCTCAATCGTTTGGTTCCCCCGCACTCTGGACTCGAGTGGGCGAGTACTGCAAGACCACCGGCCGTCGCATGGCCTCTCTTCGACGTGTCCTCTCTGCAGGTGCCCCGGTTCCAGTTCGCGTCTTGGAACAGATTCGAGCTGCTATGCATCCAGACGGCCAGATGTTTACTCCCTACGGCGCGACCGAAGCTCTACCGATCGCATCGATCGAGTCGCGCGAAGTTCTGGGCGAAACCCGAAACAAGACTCAAACCGGCGCCGGAACATGTGTTGGAAAACGCTTTCAAGGAATCGAATGGAAAGTCATCGCCATCACCGATACACCGATTGCTCATTTCACCGATGTACGTGAAGTCCCCCCAGGTGAGATCGGTGAATTGATGGTCGCTGGTCCAGTTGTTACGACCACCTACGTCACCCGAACCGACCAAAATGCATTTCACAAAGTCGAACAGTTCGACGAATCGCCCCAAACCGTTCGCGTATGGCATCGCATGGGGGATGTCGGATACTTGGACGATCAAGACCGATTCTGGTATTGCGGTCGCAAAGGGCATCGTGTCATCACACCACATGGCCCGCTCTTTACTGAACCGATCGAAGCCGTCGTCAATACTCATCCACAGGTCTTTCGCTCCGCCCTTGTCCCGTTGGGAGTATCCCCCTCGCAACGCCCATGTGTCATCGTCGAACCGTGGCCGAACCAGCGAGCTGCGGTGGAAGACGAAGCATCGCGGGCCGCTTCAGAATGGCAAGCCTTAATCCAATCGGCGTTTCCCGGTCTGGAGATCGATCGCTTCCTGGTGTACCCGAAGAAGCTGCCCACCGACATCCGGCACAACTCCAAGATCTTTCGTGAGCAATTGAAACCTTGGGCTGAAAAGGTAACGGCTCAACGGGGGGGGGCCTGAATACGGGACCGGAGGGCTCGCGCCCGTACCGCTTGCATTGGCGCGCCGCATTTTGAGCGGAACGGCGCGAGCCGTCCGGTACGCATTTCAAGCGGAACGGCGCGAGCCGTCCGGTGCCGCGATACGAAGTGAGCCGGCTTGAATCGCCATTCACCGTGAGTAGCCGGAGATCGCATCATCGCATCAAACGTCTTTCGAATGACGGACCGGAGGGCTCGCGCCCATACCGCTAGAATTGTGGATGCGTGCTTGGATCGAGCGATACCAATTGCGGTTCCCGTTCTCGCAAGCGTCGCAGTTGGCCACATGCGGCTTGGATGTCATCCCCTTTGCGTTGGCGGAACATCACGTTGATGCCGCCATCGAGCAACGTCTTGCGAAATTCAAGAACGGCTTCGGGAGATGGTGTCTCGTAAGGCAATCCCGGTACCGGGTTGTACGGAATGACATTCAGCATTGCCGTCCGACCTCGTAGTAGGCGAACCAACTCTCGAGCGCATTCCAACGAATCATTCAAACCACCCAGCAAAACATACTCGAACGTCAACCGGCGACGGGTACGGTCAAAATATCGGTCGGCAGCTTCCAAGATCGATTCGATGCCAATATTCTTGTTCACAGGGACCAAGCGATTGCGAAGCTCGTCATTTGGAGCATGCAGACTGATCGCCAGATGAAAGGGAGCGTTCGACTCCGCTAACTTGTCGATCGCAGGCGGCAAACCGACGGTACTGATCGTGATCCGACGCGGACTGATTCCCAAGCCATGTTGGCTGTCCTTGGCAACGTTTAGCGCTTCCAGGACTCGCGGTAGATTCGCGAGCGGCTCTCCCATCCCCATCATGACGATATGACTGAGTCGCTCATCAGGCTCAAGCAATC